>JAGNYY010000010.1 GCA_017984715.1 Rhodoluna sp. | reverse complement strand
TGCCGCCGACGAACTCGGTGTCTGCAACCTTGACTCCGGTCAACTTGCCGTTCTCCCCCACGAACTCAACGGTTGAGTGTAGGTACTTGCGCTCACCAAACTCTTCGTGCGCCGAAGCTACTTCAAAGAGTGTTGGGAAGGTTGGCCAAGGCTGGTTAGCCTGGCGCTCGGTTGGCGGCTGCGTGCCGATTGCCAAAGTAGTGACCGAAATGGCTCCCTGACGAGTTGCGGTTCCGAGGCAGTCTGCGCCGGTGTCGCCGCCACCAAGGATGACTACGTTCTTGCCATCAGCAATGATCTGGTTTTCGACAGCTTCTCCGGCAACCGCACGGTTTGCCTGCACCAGGAAGTCCATTGCGAAATGCACACCAGAAAGCTCGCGACCGGCAACCGAAAGGTCGCGCGGCTTGGTAGCGCCGGTAGTCACGACCACCGCGTCAAAACGAGCACGAAGGTCTTCCCAGGTAATGTCCACACCGATGTTTACACCTGCGCGGAATCGGGTTCCTTCAGCTTCCATCTGCTCGATGCGGCGGTCGATGTGGTGCTTTTCCATCTTGAAATCAGGGATTCCATAGCGTAGTAGGCCACCAATTTTGTCGTCGCGTTCGTAGACAGCTACGGTATGACCGGCGCGAGTCAACTGCTGAGCAGCAGCCAGGCCTGCAGGTCCAGAACCAACTACCGCAACTGTCTTGCCGGTTAGGCGCTCAGGCGCGTGCGGCTGAACCCAGTCGTTTTCAAAGGCCTGGTCGATAATTGAAACCTCGACCTCCTTGATGGTGACTGCCGGCTGGTTAATGCCGAGCACACATGAGCTCTCGCAAGGCGCTGGACACAGACGACCGGTGAATTCAGGGAAGTTGTTGGTTGCATGCAGACGCTCGATAGCGCCTTTGCCATCTCCGCGCCAGGTGAGGTCGTTCCACTCAGGAATCAGGTTTCCGAGTGGGCAACCCTGGTGACAGAAAGGCACGCCACAGTCCATACAGCGACTAGCCTGCTGCTTTAGGGTTCCCTGGTCACGCTTTTCATAGACTTCTTTCCAGTCCATGATGCGAACCTCGACCGGGCGACGTTTCGCTGTCTCTCGGTTGGTTACCTTTAGAAATCCGCGTGGATCAGCCATTTGTGACCTCCAGAATCTGCTGCCAGACGCTGTCGCTGTCTGGGTCAACACCGTTTGCAACTGCCTTGGCGCGAATCGCTAGAACACTCGCATAGTCGCGAGGCAAAACTCGAACGAAGTGTTGAACCTCGTTTGCAAAGTCGGCCAAGAACTGCTTCGCCAACGCCGAGCCAGTTTCAGCCAAGTGGGCTTCGAGCAAGCCCCTTAGCTTGGCTTCGTCTTCGACCTCGAGTGCACCAATGTGAAGCTCGTTTGCAGCCAAGGCCTCGTGGTTTACGCGGTCACCTCGGAGCTTGTAGATGTAAGCGACACCGCCCGACATACCAGCACCAAGGTTTCGACCTGTTGGGCCAAGAATTACTGCGGTTCCACCGGTCATATACTCGAGGGCGTGGTCTCCGACCCCTTCGACAACTGCGGTCACACCTGAGTTTCGAACTAGGAAACGCTCGCCGACGATGCCGCGCAAGAAGATGTTGCCCGAGGTCGCACCGTAGCCGATTACGTTACCGGCAATGATGTTGTCTTCCGCTGGGAACACGCTCGACTTGCTTGGGTGGACCACGATGGTTCCGCCTGAGAGGCCCTTACCGACATAGTCATTTGAGTCACCTTCGAGGGTTAGCTTGATGCCCTTCGGAACAAAAGCACCAAAAGACTGACCAGCTGAACCGGTTAGGTGAATGTCAATGGTTCCGTCGGCGAGTGCGTCTGCACCAAATCGCTTGGTCAGCTCGTTACCCAACATGGTTCCAACGGCCTGATCCACATTGGTGATAGGCAACTCGATCGAGACGGCAGTACCATCCTTGAGAGAAGCACCCGCAGCAGCGATCAGCTTGTGGTCGAAGTGGTGCTCAAGTTCGTGATCCTGAACTGTCAAGCGACGACGCGATGCATCGGCTGAAACCGGCGCCGAAGCAAGAATCGGGGTCAGGTCTAGACCATCTGCCTTCCAGTGCTCGATCGCTCGATTGACGTCGATAAGTTCGACACGGCCGATAGCTTCGTCCATTGATCGGAAGCCAAGCTTGGCTAGGTACTCGCGAACTTCTTCGGCAAGAAATTCGAAGAAGGTCTCTACGAACTCAGGCTTGCCAGTGAATCGTGCGCGAAGAGTAGGGTTCTGAGTTGCAACACCAACCGGGCAGGTGTCGAGGTGGCAAACACGCATCAAGATGCAACCCTCGACCACCAGCGGAGCGGTTGCAAAGCCATACTCTTCGGCACCAAGAAGGGCTGCAACAATAACGTCACGACCGGTCTTCATCTGACCGTCAACCTGCACCGAAACGCGGTCACGCAAGCCGTTGATCATCAGGGTCTGCTGTGCCTCAGCCAGGCCAAGCTCCCAAGGGGTTCCCGCGTGCTTCAAAGAGTTAAGTGGGCTTGCGCCGGTTCCGCCGTCGAAGCCAGAAACCAGGATGACGTCGGCCTTTGCCTTAGCCACACCGGCGGCAACCGTGCCAATGCCAACCTGTGAAACTAGCTTCACGTGGACACGAGCAGCGCGGTTAGCGCGCTTCACATCAAAGATCAACTGTTTGAGGTCTTCGATCGAGTAAATGTCGTGGTGAGGAGGAGGCGAAATCAAACCAACACCCGGGGTCGAGTGACGGGTCTTTGCGATCCACGGGTAAACCTTGTTCGGTGGCAACTGGCCACCCTCGCCAGGCTTGGCTCCCTGAGCCATCTTGATCTGGATGTCATCGGCGTGCGTCAAGTACATGCTGGTTACGCCGAAACGACCGGATGCGACCTGCTTGATTGAGCTGCGGCGCTTGGGGTCTAGAAGACGCTCGACGTCTTCACCACCTTCACCGGTGTTCGACTTTCCGCCGATGTTGTTCATGGCGATAGCCAGAGTCTCGTGAGCCTCAGGCGAAATCGAGCCGTAGGACATGGCGCCGGTCGAGAAGCGCTTGATGATTGCCGAGATTGGCTCTACTTCTTCAATCGGCACAGCCGGACGGACACCCTCACGTAGCGTGAATAGACCACGAAGGGTCATCAGGTTTTCGGCCTGGTCATCAACAGATTTGGTGTACTCGCGGAATACGTCGTACTGCTTGGTGCGAGTCGAGTGCTGAAGCTTGAAAACGGTCTCAGGGTTAAATAGGTGAGGCGGACCCTCGCGTCGCCACTGGTATTCACCGCCGGTTTCTAGTTGCTCGTGAACGTTGGTTGCTCGCTCTACCGGGTAAGCCTTGGTGTGGCGGTCGTTGTTTTCGTCATGTATGACCTCCAGGCCGATGCCGCCGAGCTGGCTCGTGGTTCCGGTGAAGTAGGTGTCGACGAACTCTTGGCTGAGGCCGATGGCCTCGAAGGTCTGTGCTCCTGCGTAAGAAGAAACAGTCGAGATTCCCATCTTCGACATGATCTTCAGCACGCCCTTGCCGAGACCCTTGATGAGGTTCTTCGATGCCTTTTCAAAGGTGATGCCAGCGATTTCGCCCGACTTGACCATCTGTTCCACAGATTCCAAAGCCAAGTATGGGTTTACCGCTGCGGCTCCGTAGCCCACCAAAGCAGCAACGTGGTGCACTTCGCGCACGTCACCAGCTTCGACAACAAGGCCAACATCATTGCGGAGTCCCTGACGAATCAGGTGATGGTGAACCGCTGAAGTAAGCAATAGCGAAGGAATCGGAGCCGATTCGTAGCTGCTGTCGCGGTCGCTGATTACCAAGTAAGTTGCACCAGCCTGGATAGCGGCGGTGACCTCTTCAAAGATTTCGCGAATGCGCGAAGCGAGACCCTCTGCCCCATCGTCGACACGATAGATGCCCTTCACTGTGTATGCCTGACCGACGCCTGGTTTTTCATCGATGTGCTTGATCTTGGCTAGCTCATCATTGCTAAGCACTGGGAAGTCAAGGATGACCTGTTGTGCGTGCTCTGGAGTCGCGGTTAGCAGATTGCGTGAAGGACCGATGCCGGTGCTTAGAGATGTGACAACCTCTTCGCGAATCGAGTCAAGTGGCGGGTTAGTAACCTGCGCAAACTGCTGAACGAAGTAGTCGAAAAGCACACGTGGACGGTCTGAGATTGCCGCGATGGGGGTGTCTGAACCCATGGCTCCAAGTGGCTCAGCGCCGGTGCGCGCCATCGGAGCAAGAAGGATTCGAAGTTCTTCCTGGGTGTAGCCGAAGGTGCGCTGGCGACGGTTAACCGAAGACGCGGTGTGAGCGATGTGCTCGCGGTCTGGCAGGTCCTTGAGGTTGATTCGGTTGGCCTCTAGCCAGTCTCCCCAAGGCTCAAGTGCCGAGATTTCGGCTTTAATTTCATTGTCATCGATGAGACGACCGTTGACGGTGTCTGCAAGGAACATGCGACCAGGCTGCAGGCGACCCTTGCGAACAATGCGGCTCGGGTCGATGTCGGCAACACCAATTTCAGAAGCCAACACAACAAGGCCATCGTCGGTGATTAGGTAGCGTCCTGGGCGAAGACCATTGCGGTCTAGAGTTGCGCCAACCAATGAGCCGTCGGTGAAAACAACCGCGGCCGGGCCATCCCAAGGCTCCATGAGCATTGAGTGGTATTCGTAGAAGTTCTTGCGAGCCTCGTCGATATCGCTCTGCTTCTCCCAGGCCTCTGGAATCATCATCATCATCGCGTGTGGCAAAGAACGGCCGCCCATGTAGAGCAACTCGACAACTTCATCGAACGAAGCTGAGTCGCTAGCGCCCGGGGTGATGATTGGGGTCAAGCCCTTGAAGTCACCGATCAACGGGCTCTCAAGCTGTGCCTCGCGTGCGCGCATCCAGTTGGCATTGCCCTTGACCGTGTTGATTTCACCGTTGTGAGCAATCATGCGGAAGGGGTGAGCCAGGGGCCACGACGGGAAGGTGTTGGTTGAGAAGCGAGAGTGGACCAACGCAAGCGTTGATTCGAATCTCTCGTCGCTCAGGTCTGGATAGAACGGCTCTAGCTGAAGTGTGGTGACCATGCCCTTGTAGACGATGGTGCGTGAAGACAGAGATGGGTGGTAAGCGCCAAGCTGTCTTTCAGATCGCTTGCGTAGGCGGAACGCGCGGCGCTCAAGCTCCATGTCGGTAGCGTCGTCTTTTGAGCCGACGAAAACCTGACGAATTACGGGCATGGCCGCGCGGGCTAGATCACCTAGGTGTTCTGGTCGGGTTGGCACATCGCGCCAGCCAAGAACTACGAGGTTCTCTTCGGTCGCCAAGTCAGCAAAGTTTGCCTCTAGAGTCTGCTCTTTGCCCGCTTCAAGGAAAACCAAACCGGCTGCATAGAAACCCTTAGCAGGAAGATCAAACCCAGCAACTGCGCGAAGGAAAGCATCTGGAATTTGAGTCAAGATTCCAGCGCCATCGCCGGTGCCAGCGTCAGAGCCAACGGCTCCTCGGTGCTCTAGGTTGCGAAGTGCGTTTAGTGCGGTGTCAACAATGTCGTGACCAGGTGTGCCTCGAAGGGTGGCGACCATGGCAAGGCCACAGGCATCCTTGTCGCGAGCTGGGTCATAGAGGCCGGTCTTTGCAGGTGCAGTTCCGAAGCGCTCAAACGGCGACATTTCTGGCATGCCACACTCCAATCATTGATTATCAGAGGGACAACATTGGCCCGAACTTAAGTACGCCCATCAAAAGGCAAGAAAAAATGCGAAGGTTAGGCTTCAGAGTCTACCTTAACTGGGCTTTCAACCGCAGTCTTTGGCTCTTTTCCTGGAACATAAACGGAGGTCTCTAGACCTGGGTGGCGACGGCTCTGAACTCTCCAGATCACGATCGCGGCAACGATTCCGAACAGTGCGCTCCAGATGTTGGTTCGCAGACCCAGGATGATCTCGCTAGGGTCGATGCGAAGCGATTCAGTCCAAATTCGACCTACCGAGTAGAAGGCTAGGTAAAGCGCGAACATCTTGCCCCAGCGAAGCTCAAACTTCTTGTCTAGAGCAAGCAACAAGACAACGCCCGCGAGGCTCCAAAGTGATTCGTAAAGGAACGTTGGGTGGAACAACACACCAGCTGGCAACCCAAGTGGGTAGGCGGCATTTTCAGGACCGATTTCCAGACCCCAAGGCAGGTTTGTTGGGGTGCCAAAAAGCTCTTGGTTGAAATAGTTTCCCCAGCGGCCGATTGCCTGAGCAAGCAACACACCTGGTGCAACCGCATCCACGAAAGACCAGAAGCGGATTCCGGCAAACCTTGCTCCCAGCCACGCTCCAACGATGCCAAAAGCTAATGCGCCGTAAATCGCCAGACCGCCTTCCCAGATGCGGAAGATAGCGGTTATGTCTGCGCCTTCGTAGAAATAGTCGCCAAGGTGAGTGAGTACATGGAAGATGCGCCCACCGATGATTCCGAATGGCACTGCCCAAAGAGCGATGTCAATTGCCACGCCGCTTTCGCCGCCGCGCTTGGTTAGTCGGTGGTTGGCAATCAGAATCGCGAGCACGATTCCAGTCAAAATGCAGAGCGCATAGACGTGAATTCGAACGGGTCCAAGGTCAAAATAGCTAAAGCTTGGGCTTGGAATGCTAGCAAGAATTTGGTTCACGTGATGCTCCCTGGGTTAGTTCTTTAGTCTTGCAGAAAGTTCTACAGTTTTGGCAACAAGTGCCTCAACGCCACCCTCTGCATATGCTCGGACAAATGCAGAACCGACGATTGCGCCGTCAGAGTATGAGTTGACTTCGACAACTTGATCAGCCGTAGAAATGCCGATACCGACGGCAGTGTTTGCGGTCGCTGAGGCTTCACGCACTTTGGCAACAACCTTGCGAGCGTTGGCGTCAACCTCGGCGCGCGCGCCCGTGATTCCCATGGTTGAAACCGCATAGACGAACCCGCGACTAAGATCGCAGGCGGTCTTCATGCGCTCCGGTGAAGAGCTTGGAGTGCCCAAGAAAACGCGGTCAAGCTCATACTTGTCAGAAATCTCAAGCCACTCGGATGCCTCATCTGGAATTAGGTCTGGGGTAATTAGCCCTGCTCCCCCGGCTGCAGCAAGATCGCGAGCAAAGTTCTCGATGCCATATTGAAGAACTGGGTTCCAATAGGTCATCACCAGCACCGGAGTGTCTACCTTGGCTGTGATTTCACGAACAGCATCGAAGGTTTGCTTCAACTTGAACCCGTTTTCGAGCGCAGTCATCGTCGCTTCTTGAATGACTATGCCGTCCATAACAGGGTCGCTGTATGGGACACCGAGTTCAAGAACGTCTACGCCGTTTTCACACATGGCAATAGATGCCTCAATCGAGGCATCTAAAGTTGGGTATCCCGCTGGGAAATATCCGATCAGGTTGCCGTGGCCAGCCGACTTGTTTGCCTTGAGGACTGCCGAAGTTTGGCTCTTCATTAGTTGCCTGCCTTTGCAGCGTCTAACAAACCGAAGTACTTGCCTGCGGTCTCCATATCTTTGTCGCCGCGGCCACTTAGGTTGATTAGCACCGAAGAGCCGGCTGGCAGCTCCTTGCCGAGCTTGATTACGCCAGCGAGGGCGTGCGAGGTTTCAATCGCGGGGATGATGCCCTCGGTTCGGCTAAGTAGACGAAGGGCGTCCATGGCTTCTGCGTCAGAGATTCCGCGGTATTCGACTCGACCGAGGTCCTTTAGCCATGAGTGTTCTGGGCCAACCCCTGGGTAGTCCAGGCCGGCCGAGATTGAGTGGCTCTCCATGGTTTGGCCATCTTCGTCCTGCAGCATGTAGCTTCGAGCACCGTGAAGTACGCCCGGGCGGCCATAGTTCAAGGTCGCCGCGTGTCTAGGTGTATCCATTCCGTCGCCCGCCGCCTCGTAGCCGAACATCCTGACATCAGAGTCATCCAAGAATGCATGGAACAGACCAATCGCGTTTGAGCCGCCACCGACACATGCCGCAAGGGCGGTGGGCAGGAAGCCAAACTCATCAAGCATTTGCTGGCGAGCCTCGGTTCCGATGACGCTGTGAAAATCACGAACCATGGTTGGGAAAGGGTGCGGGCCGGCGACCGTGCCAAGCATGTAGTGGGTCTCTTCGACGTTCGCAACCCAGTCGCGAAGTGCCTCATTGATTGCGTCTTTTAGGGTGCGAGAGCCAGTTTTTACTGCGATGACCTCAGCCCCAAGGAGCTTCATGCGTGCGACGTTTAGTGCTTGGCGTTCGGTGTCAACTTCGCCCATATAGACCACGCACTCGAGGCCGAACAAGGCGGCTGCGGTGGCTGAAGCAACCCCGTGCTGACCGGCACCGGTCTCTGCGATGATGCGCTTCTTACCCATTCGCTTGGTTAGCAGTGCTTGACCAATGACGTTGTTGATTTTGTGCGAACCGGTGTGGTTTAGGTCCTCGCGCTTTAGGAAAACGCGGATGTCGTTTCCGCAGTGCTCTGCAAAGCGCTTCGCTTCGGTAATGATCGACGGTCGACCGGTGTATGTGCGGTGCAACTCGGCAAGCTCCATCGCAAATGTCGGGTCCGACTTGGCCGTGTTGTATGTTGCCTCGAGTTCGTCTAGAGCTGCGATTAAAGATTCAGGAACAAAACGACCGCCGAACTCTCCAAAATAGGGGCCGACGTGGCTGCGTAGGTTTTGTTCAGACATGTAAATATCCTAAGACTTGCCAGCAGCGAGGAATGACTGAAGCATGGCCGCTGGGTCATTGGTAACTAGGGCTTCACCGACGAGAGCAACATCAGCACCAGCTGCGCGATAGTGAGCAACATCGTCTGCGTTTCGAACCGCAGACTCGGCAACCTTGATTACACCAGCCGGAATCAGGTGCACTAATTTTCCGAAGAGGTTTCGGTCAGTTTCAAAAGTCGAGAGGTCCCGGGCGTTGATTCCGACCATCTTGGTGTCAACATCCAAGGCTCGCTTTAATTCATCCTCGCTGTGGGTTTCCACGAACGCAGTCATACCGAGTTCTTCGGTGAAATGCTTGAGGCGCTCGATGTCTTTCTGTGGCAAGCCAGCGACTATCAGAAGAATGATGTCTGCTCCGGCTGCGCGAGCTTCAAGAATCTGGTACTCGTTGGCGATGAAATCTTTACGAAGTAAAGGAACAGCAACTTTCGCTCGAACGGCAATTAGGTCACTGAGTGAACCCTTGAACTTGCGTTCCTCAGTCAACACCGAGATGGCGGAGGCGCCGTTGTCGGCATAGATTTTTGCTAGCAAAGCTGGGTCGGGAATATCGGCCATTTGGCCACGGCTCGGACTGGCTCGCTTTACCTCAGCCAACACTTTTATTTGTGGACCAGCTGATAGAAATTCAAGACTGTTTAGCGGAGGTACTTGCGAAAGGGCGGCTCTTTCGACTTTGTCGATGGGTGCACTTTCACGACGCGTTGCGGCGTCGGCGATCGAACCCGCGAAGAGTTCGTCTAGCACTAGTGCTTGCTCTTGGAGCCGTTAACTCCGTAGCCCGCGCGCTTGAGAATGATGCCGAGAACCACACCGGCAACTGCTAGCCCAGCGGAAGCCCAAACTACGGCTGGCTGTTCGAACCAAAAAGCAAGAGTGCCAACAGCGAAGGCAACCATAATCGTGATGACTGCAGCCCAAGATGCAACTGAGTCTCCGTGACCTGGGTCGCCGACTGGAAGGTTTGCTTTGTCCGACATGATTGCCTTTCTAGAAATCTAACTAAATCTTATCAATCAGCAGCGGCTAATCAGCGCTGCGAATCCCAAATACCGATTGCATCTTTTGGCTCTTCGGGCTTGGATGCGCCAGCCTTCTTCTCGGTCTTCGCCGATCGCTTCGGCCAAGACTTTTCAGTGAATAGAACTAGCCCTGAAATTAAGGCGCTCGCACTGAGCGCGACTAGGAAACCATAAGAGGCCCAAAGTGTGGTCACCGTGATGCCTTCAACGCCGTGAGCCGCTGCGATGCCAGTCATCTGTTCCACCTGTTTTGATAATCCTGAAATGTCTTGCTGCTGCAAACGGAGGAGAGTCCAAATGGCCGCGGCGATGTTTGCCACCGAGATTGCAGCTGAAACAAACTTGCGGGCAAAACTGCCGACGAAACTAACCACAAGAATGCCGGCGAAGTTGAGCATCAACAACGGCGAGAGGTTTCCATAGGCGCTAGCACCATCGAAGGTGGCCAACTTTACTGTTTCCCCGTTTGGCGACATCTCGAGCATGAACCAATCCTGGCTCGCGAAAATGTAGCCAATAATGACCGTTGCGGCCCAGAGGGTCAGAGAGCGTGACTTTGTCATTGGTTTCGGCGAAGCATGTGGTTGGCGGCAACCACTGCGCGCATAGGAGCTCCGGCCTTCGCGATGGTTTCGGCATGTTCTGATGCGGGAACCGAATCGAGAACAATTCCGGCGCCTGCTTGCACGTGTGCGACGCCGTCACGGATGAATGCAGTTCGAATCGCAATGGCAACGTCGGCGTTTCCGGCAAAGTCGAAGTAGCCAACTACTCCACCGAAAATGCCTCGGTTAGAACTTTCGAGCTCATCAATTATTTCGAGTGCGCGAGGCTTAGGTGCGCCCGAAAGGGTGCCGGCTGGGAAGGTGGCTTTGAAAACGTCGATCGGGGTCTGACCTGCACGAATTTGGCCTTCCACGGTTGAAACTAAGTGCATGATGTGGCTAAATCTATGAATCTTCATGAACTCGGTGACATTGACCGAGCTAGGTTCGCATACCTTGAGTAGATCGTTTCGGGCCAAGTCGACCAGCATCAGGTGCTCGGCTTTTTCTTTGTTGTCGGCCAACAAATTCTCAGCGAATTCTTCGTCTTGTTCAGAGCCGAGGCCACGAGGTCGCGAACCCGCGATGGGGTGCATGACTGCGTGCTTTTCATGAACGGTGACCAACGCTTCTGGCGAAGAGCCAACCACCGAGTAGTCGCCGCTTTCATCCTGGAAGTTGAGTAGGTACATGTATGGGCTCGGGTTTAGCGCCCGAAGTACGCGATAGACATCCAGCGGAGAGGCGCTAACTTCATGGTCAAACCGCTGCGAAAGCACAACCTGGAAGACGTCTCCGATTCGCACAAAGTGTTTGGACTTTTCGACCGTCTCAATGAACGAAGCTTCGCTGACGCGGTGCTGAATGTTTGCCTTGCTGTTCATGTCAACGTCTGCCAGCAGAACCTGTGAAGGCTTGAACAAGTCGCTTCTCATCTTGTCGATTCGAACCAACGCGTCCTCATATGCGGCGTTTAGGTCGACGCCGTTTTCAATGAACACGTTAGACACTAAGAGAATGTTGCTGGTGTGGTGATCCATGATCACCAGGTCTTGGAACATCACCATAGCGGCGGTTGGGCTCGGAAAATCCTTTGCCGGCGCTGGACCAAGTTTTTCAATCTCGCGAATAACGTCCCAGGCAAGAAGGCCAACCAAACCGCTGCTCAGCGGCGGTACTCCAGGGAGTGGCTCACTCGTCCAGGCCTGTTGAATTTGATTCACAGCCCCTAGTGCCGAAGTGTCGAGACTCTCAGCCTGGCTTGGCAATGGGCTAAGGCCATCGGCGGAGTGCCACTTGACTTCGCCGCCATCGTTTTGTAGCAGCGAGCCTCGGTTGTTTACTCCAACAAAGCTGTAGCGGGCCCAAACGCCCTGTTCAGCAGACTCGAGAAGGAAACTTCCCGTTTTATCGGCAGCGAGCTTCTCGAATATCGAAAGTGGCGTCTCAGTTGTTGAGAACAGCGTTTCGATTATCGGTACGACTTTGTGCTTGGTCGCTAGGTCTCGAACCTGCTGCAGATTGAACTGAACTTTAGGCATCTGCTCCCCCGTCATTTAGCTCATCACCCTTGAATTCAGGTGAGATAAAAAGCGTGCTGACGTCAAAACAAGATTCAGCGTCCGTATGGCAGGCGGGCCCGCTTTCGAGAACCTTAATCAGCAAGGTGTCGGCATCGCAGTCGGCCTCTATCGACATGACCCGCTGAGTGTTGCCCGAGGTTGCGCCTTTGTGCCAAATCTCACTGCGAGAGCGTGAGAAGAAAACAGTTTCGCCAACTTCGAGAGTTCGCAAAAGTGACTCGTGATTCATCCATGCCATCATCAGCACCCGACCAGTGGTGGCGCTCTGCACGATCGCAGGAATTAGCCCGGCTTCGTTGTAGGTGAGATTGGCTATGGCTGACTTATCAAACGGCATGCTTATCTCGTTTCGTAGCCGGCGGCCTTTAGGGCAGCCTTAGCATCTTGAATGGAAACCGAACCCTCGTGAAAAATCGAAGCGGCAAGAATCGCATCGGCGCCCGCAGCGGCAGCAACCGGGAAATCAGATGCTTTTCCGGCACCACCTGAAGCAATCACTGGAATTTTTGCGATGGCGCGGATGTCTCGCAGCATCTCTTGATCGAATCCGGCCCGAGTGCCATCTGCGTCGATGCTGTTAACCAGGAGCTCGCCGGCACCCAGCTCAATAGTTTGCTTGACCCACGCGAGCGCGTCTAGATCGGTTTCGTTTCTTCCGCCATGTGTGGTCACAACGTAACCAGATTCCGTCTTCGGTGAGCGTTTGAGATCCAGTGAGATGACTAACACTTGGTTACCGAATCGGTTAGCAATTTCGTTCAACAACGCAGGGTTGGTGATTCCAGCCGAGCCAACACTAATCTTGTCGGCACCAGCCCCTAGAAGTTTCGCCACATCTTCGACCTGACGGATTCCGCCACCAACGGTCAGAGGGATGAAAACCTGCTCAGCACAAGCGGTCACCAGGTCATACATCGTTGACCGGTTATCCACCGTGGCGTGAACATCGAGGAAGGTTAGTTCATCAGCGCCATCGGCGTAGTAACGCGCTGCCAGTTCAATCGGGTCACCGGCATCTCGAAGGTTCAAGAAGTTGACACCCTTTACCACTCGACCGTCTGCGACGTCGAGGCAAGGAATGACTCGGATGGAAAGCGACACTAGATTCTCGCGGCGTGAATAGCGCTTACCAAAATAGCGCGTGCTCCGAGTTCATAGAGTTCATCCATCTTGGCGTTGATCTCGTTTGCTGGCACGAGAGAGCGAACTGCAACCCAGTCGCTGTCGCGCATCGGCGAAATGGTCGGAGACTCGATGCCAGGAGTAATCGCGGAAGCTTGGGCGACTAGATCTGCTGGGCAGTCGTAATCAAAAATCACGTACTCGCGAGCAACCAAGACACCCTGCATGCGGCGAAGCAGCTGCATGTGATCTGCCTTGCGGTTCGGCGCGACAATCAACTGAGCCGAGCTTTCCAAGATGACCGGACCAAAAATCTCTAGACCAGCCTGGCGAAGGGTGTTTCCGGTTGAAACGACATCGGCAACAGCATCGGCAACACCAAGTCGCACGGCAACCTCAACAGCACCGTCAAGCTGAACTAGCTCAACTTCGATGCCTTCAGCCTTCAGAAAGTCTTCGACAAGGTGTGGGTATGCGGTTGCAACTCTTTTGCCAGCTAGGTCTTTGAGTGTCTTAAATGCACCGACCGGGCCAGCGAAGCGGAATGTCGAGCCGCCGAAACCTAAATCGGCAACACTTTCTGCCTTAGAGCGGCTGTCGAGCAAGAGATCAAGGCCAGTGAATCCAACATCCAACGAACCAGCGCCAACATATGTGGCGATGTCACGCGGGCGTAGGTAGAAAAACTCGATTCCGTGGGCCTGGTCAACCACGTGCAGGTCTTTAGGATCGCGGCGAACGGTGTAGCCAGCCTCTTTGAGCATAAGAATGGCTGATTCAGAAAGGATGCCCTTATTTGGGACGGCAACTCTAAGCAATGTCGTCTCTTTCGTAGATAAAAAGTTTTAGAAGAATTTTTCGAGGTCTTTAAGTGAGATGCCCTTGGCAGTCATCATGACCTGAAGATGGTAGATCAGCTGAGAAATCTCTTCAGCGGTGCGTTCGTTGCCCTCATGCTCGGCAGCCATCCAGACCTCTGCCGCCTCTTCGACGACCTTCTTGCCAATGGTGTGCACGCCAGCATCCAGCCACTTCACGGTTTCAGAACCGGCTGGGCGGGAGGCTGCCTTCTCGCTAATTTCTGCGAAAAGCTGATCAAACGACTTCATACCTCTAGGTTACCTTGTGAAATCGGGCCTAGTGGCGGTGTTTGATGCCTGATTCTGCCAGTTGGCGCAGGTTGTCAATCTGTTTTGCTCGGTCATCGGCCTTAAAGACGGCACTGCCGGCAACGAATGTATCTGCGCCAAGTGTGGCAACACGTTCGATATTTGACTCATCGATTCCACCATCAACCTGCAACCAAACATCGAGCTTTTCAGCGTCGATTCTGCGTCGCGCCTTCGAAACCTTCGCAAGAGTCTCTTCGATCAGGCTCTGGCCGCCGAAACCTGGTTCGACTGTCATCACAAGCAGTTGGTCGAACTCGCTTAGAAGATCTAGAAACGGCTCAACATCCGTGCCCGGCTTGATTGCCACGCCCGCGCGTGCACCAATCGCCCGAATGGCTCGCGCCAAAGCTACTGGGTTTTCTGAAGCCTCGGCGTGAAAGGTAACCGAGTATGCGCCTGCTTCTGCATAACCCGGTGCCCACTTGTCGACGTTCGCGATCATCAGGTGAACATCCAGAGGCTTTGGAGTAATCTGCTGCATGCGCGCCACCATCGGCAGCCCAAAAGTGAGGTTCGGCACGAAGTTGTTATCCATCACATCGACATGGATGAGGTCGCAGTTGGCAATGGTGCCAAAATCGCGTTCAAAGTTCACGAAGTCGGCTGACAGGATGCTCGGATTGATGCGTGCGGACATAGTTTTAGCCTACCTACTTGGCCTTTTGAATCAGTGCGATAAACATGGCATCGGTTTGGTTGAGGTCAGGCCAGAGCTGAGCGGTCTTGCGATTGCGGTTGAGGTGCAGGTGCGGGTTGATCTCAGCCAAAACGGCATTTGCATCCATGAGTTGGAAGCTCTCGCCGAGCTTCTTCTGACCCCAGTCGATGACCGCCGTGGTCTCGCCCTGGTGGGGTGAGCAGGTCACATAGGCGAGGATTCCGCCAGGCTTCAGAGCAGCCCAGGCGCTAGCCAGTAGCTCTTGCTGCAGGCTGGCCAACTCGGCAACGTCGCTCTGCTGTTTGCGCCAGCGTGCTTC
>JAGNYY010000060.1 GCA_017984715.1 Rhodoluna sp. | reverse complement strand
TCTGGTGGTATCGCTCGAGGATTGGCCACCACTCTTTGTCGACTGAATCTGGGTTTACTTTGTACTGTTCGTACATTTCTTCCACAAGCCAGTCGTTGGCTCCAAAATCGTTTTCGCCGTTCGAATTCTCGCCGTTGATAGACAGAGAAACCACCTCTTTATGATTGTCTGTTCGATTTGCCTCTTAAGCCTACCTTCTCGCTGGTTATGCTTAGAACAAGATGGAAAACTCACACCATAGTTTCACGGGCGGAGTCGCTCGATGAATGATTGGCTGATGCTTGGTCTTGGCCTGGCACTGACTCTCGGCACCGGCATTTTTGTAGCCAGCGAGTTCTCGATGCTCAACCTGGAGCGCAGCGATCTTGAAGCACGCGCAGAACGCGGCGAAAAAGGCCTTACGAACACAATCCGTGCTCTCAAGAAGACTGCAACGCATCTTTCAAGCGCCCAGTTGGGAATCACGCTCACCACAATGCTGACGGGCTTCCTTGCCGAACCAGCGCTATCGCACCTATTGATCCAGGCGTTCCCGCCGCTGCTTCGCTCACTCGGCATCGAGGGGCAACTATCCGAGGATGCAATCCACGGAATTGCGCTTGTTGTCACGATGTTTATCGCAACCCTGATTTCAACCCTTATCGGCGAATTGGTTCCGAAAAAGTTGGCGCTTTCTATTCCGCTTGAAGTCAACAAGTTCGTCGTCGGATTCCAGCTCGCATTTACCTGGGTTTTCTCTTGGATGGTTTTCATCCTCAACAAGTCTGGCAACGCAATCGTTCGCTCGATGGGCATCGAGCCAAAGGAAGAGCTGAGTTCTGCCCGCACCGCCGAAGAATTGAGTTCCTTGGTCCGTAGATCGGCGAGCCTCGGGGCACTGAACGCTCAGACAGCAACGCTTCTGACTAAAACCCTTGCGCTTAGCCAATTAGTTGCGGCCGATGTGATGACCCCGCGAACCCGCATGGCCAGCTTGCACAAGGATGATTCGGTCGAAGATGTGATCGCGCTGTCGATAAAGACCGGCCACTCACGTTTCCCGGTCATCGAAGATTCCTCAGACGACGTGGTGGGCATCGCTCACGTCAAGCAGGCTGCGGCGATTCCGCGCGAAAAACGAGCTGAAGTGTCTGTCGCGGCCATCACCGTTGAAGCGCTTCGTGTTCCTGAAACCATGCGTCTCGAGACGCTGATGGTCGAACTTCGCGCCAAGGGTCTGCAATTAGCCATCGTGGTCGACGAGTATGGCGGAGTTGCCGGCCTAACCACCCTGGAAGATCTCGTCGAGGAACTTGTGGGAGAGCTTGTTGACGAGCATGACCGGGCCAAGGCTGGTGTCACTCGCGGCGCAAACTCATCCGTGTTGTTCCCGGGTATGACGCGCCCTGACGAGTTGCTGGAAATGGCAATCAAGGTTCCGGCGGATGGCGCTTACGAAACGGTTGCCGGTTTCATGATGAGTGAACTTGGCCGCATCCCTTCAGTTGGTGATGCCGTCGAAATCGAAGACGGTGTTCTGAGGGTTGAGCGCATGGATGGGCGCAGAGTCGATCGGGTTCGTTTCAGCCCGACGCTTGATTTGGATGTGAACAAAAATGACTAATCCTTGGGTTGGCCTCGGCTGGTTCTTCGTGTTGCTGTTAGCAAACGCGTTCTTCGTAGGTTCTGAGTTTGCTCTGATGTCAGCCCGACGCGCTCAGATTGAGCCTCGAGCTGAGGCTGGCAGTCGCCCAGCCAAACTCACCATCAAAGCCATGGAAAAGGTTTCTTTGATGCTGGCGACAACCCAGCTTGGTGTCACCATCTGCTCGCTACTCATTTTGATCATTGCGGAACCGAGCATTCACCACCTGCTCGAGACCCCATTGGAGTCGGCGGGCTTGCCACACGGCGCAGTGGGCGGAGTCTCGTTCGCAATCACTCTGATTTTGGTTTCGTTCTTGCACGTTGTTGTCGGCGAAGTGGTTCCGAAAAACATTTCTTTCTCTGTGCCTGAGCGCGCGGCGCTCATCCTGGTGCCGATTCTCTATGGCTTGGCTCAGATCGTTCGACCAATCGTGGTTGCGTTGAATCTGGCCGCAAACCTGATTCTTCGCGCCTTCCGAGTAAAGCCAACCGATGAGGCGAACAGCTCGTTCACCCTTGATCAGGTTGAAGACATCGTCGAGCACTCAACCCGCGAGGGTGTCTTGAGCGACACCTCTGGTGCACTTAGCAACACTTTTGAATTCACCGAAAAGAAGGTGCGAGATGTTGCTGTAGCCATCGACAAGGTGGTTTCATTCGATGAATCGGTTACGCCTCGCGAAATCGAACAAGCAGTCGCCAAGTATGGATTCTCGCGCTTCCCGCTAACCGGAAACGAGGGTGAAATCGTCGGTTACTTGCACCTGAAGGACGTTATTGACCTTGATCTTGACGAGGTCGATCAACCGTTCCCTTCCAAGCGAGTTCGAAATATGATTTCACTTTCGGCCACCATGGAGCTAGAGGATGCTCTGGCGAGCATGCGCCGGGTTAACTCCCACATGGCGAAGGTTCTGGACCGCGGCGGCAAATTGCGAGGGGTTTTGTTCCTCGAAGACATCCTGGAAGAGCTGGTTGGCGAAGTGCAGGACGCAACCCGTCGTTAGAACTTGCCTCTTGAATATTGGTTTGGCCAGTAGTCAACCTCGGCACCAAGTTCGTGAGCTGCTCGAAGCGGCCACATAGGGTCTCGCAGTTCGGCGCGACCAATCATGATCACTTCAACAGATCCGCGCTGCAGAATCTCTTCGGCTTGAGCGCCTGTCGTGATTTGCCCGACCACGGCCACCGGTGAATCAACCCGGTCGGCAACGAACTCGGCGATTGGCACCTGGTATCCGGGTCCAGATGGGATCTTCACGCCCGTGACCAACCCTCCGGTTGAAATATCGAATAGATCAGCGCCGGCTTCTGCGCACCAAGCAGCAACGGTCGCGGTTTGAACTTCATCCCAGCCGCCTGCTACATAATCGGTTGCCGAGAATCGCACCAAAATCGGCATTCCTTCTCCAACTTCGGCACGCACGCCAGCGACAACCTCAAGTAGGAATCGTGCGCGGTTCTCGAGCTCGCCGCCATAGATGTCGCTGCGGTTATTGGTCAGCGGCGACAGGAACTGGTGAATCAGGTAGCCATGGGCGGCGTGAATTTCAATCACGTCAAAGCCAGCGTCTTGCGCGCGACGAGCAGCTGCAATGAACTCATTGACGATGTCAGAAACTTCCGCTGTTTCAAGCATTCGAGGTGCGGCATAGCCAGTGAAGGCCTCGTCGGTGGAAGAAACAGTTTGCCAGCCACCTTCGTTTAGGGGCACCGAGCCACGGCCAGACCATTCGCGATAAATCGAAGCTTTGCGTCCGGCGTGGGCAAGTTGAATTCCGACGGCCGCCCCCTGACTGTGCATGAAATCAAGGATGTAGGCCCAGCCATCTGCTTGCTCATCGTTCCAAATGCCGGTGTCCCACGGCGAGATGCGGCCCTCTGGCGCCACAGCGGTCGCTTCAACGATTACAAGCCCTGCGCCGCCGGTTGCCCGGGCGCCATAGTGAACTAGGTGCCACTCGGTTGGAACACCATCTTGATCCTCAGCCGAATACTGACACATTGGGGCAACCCAAGCGCGGTTTCGAACAGTTAGGTCACGGATGGTGATGGCTTCGAATAGCTTGCTCATGGTTAGAACTCTATTCGGTAGCCTTGGGTCATGAACTTGCTTTCGGCCTTATTGCGAAGCCCCGTTGCTGAGGATGACAAATACTCGCGCGGAGTGGTCGGGTTTGTGACCGGTTCGAAGAGTTATCCGGGCGCAGCCATTCTTGGCGTCACAGCGGCCATGCGAACCGGCGTTGGCATGGTGCGCTGGATCGGCCCCGAATCGGTTGGGCGGATGCTGCTTGAGGTTCGCCCAGAGGTTGTCGTCCAAGATGGTCGAGCACAGGCTTGGGTAGTCGGCTCGGGGGTTCCTGCTGATTTGAGCGAAGAGCAAGCCCTTGCCGTGCAGTCGCATCTGGTCGAGGCCAAGCACGCAGTGATTGATGCCGGTGCACTCGAATTGGTTGATTTCAAAAACCTGAGATCAAATGCGATTTTGACGCCGCACGCGGGGGAGTTGTCACGTCTGCTAACCCGACTCGGTGAAAACTGGCCAAGAGAAGTCGTTGAAAAATCGCCAATCGAGGCTGCCAAATTAGCTGCGCTCAAGACCGGGCAGGTGGTCTTGCTCAAGGGAAACGTAACCACAATCGCCGACCCAGCTGGCAACATTTGGCAGACACCTCCGGCGAATCCCGCACTCGCAACCGCGGGCAGCGGCGATGTACTTGCCGGTATCCTTGGTGCCTTAATCGCAAGCAATGTCGCAAATCTTGAATCCGGTGAAGTCACCTTGGCTCAGGTGGCGATGGCGGGTGCCTTGCTTCATGCCCGTGCCGGTGCAGAAGCTGCAAAGGCGGGGCCAGTGGCAGCCCT
>JAGNYY010000059.1 GCA_017984715.1 Rhodoluna sp. | reverse complement strand
GACCTATTCACCATCGTTGCTGACGCCGGTGCGAACATCGACATGATTGTTCAGAACACCCCGACCGGCTCAGATGTTGAAGACGCAGTCAGCGACATCGGTTTCACCCTGCCAAAGGCAGATGTGAAGAAGGTTGTTGCGGCACTTGAGGCCAACAAGGCCAAGCTTGGCTTCAGAGTGGTTGAGGTTGACGACGAAATCGGCAAGCTCTCGGTGGTCGGTGCTGGCATGCGCACCCACTCTGGAGTCTCAGCAACCCTGTTCTCGGCACTGGCAAAGGCCGGAATCAACATCGAAATGATTTCAACCTCAGAGATTCGCATCTCGGTTATCACCAGCGACGACCAGGTTGAGGATGCAGCACGTGCAGTGCACACAGCCTTCGGTCTAGACAGCGAAATCGAAGCTGTTGTCTACGCCGGCACCGGACGCTAAAACTCAAACTTCTTAAACACTTTTAAAACTTTCAAAACTTCTGACCAGGAGGCATCAAATGGCAAAGCCAAATCTCGCACTTGTAGGCGCAACCGGAGCCGTAGGCACCGTAATGATCGGCATCATCAACAGCCGTGAAAACATCTGGGGCGAAATTCGTCTAATCGCAAGCCCTCGTTCAGCTGGCAAGAAGATCACCGTTCACGGCGAAGAGCTCACCGTTGTCGCGCTTTCTCCAGAGGCTTTCGATGGCATCGACATCGCGATGTTCGACGTGCCTGACGAGGTTTCTGAGGTTTGGGCTCCGATTGCTGCCGAGCGTGGCGCGGTTGCCGTCGATAACTCAGGCGCTTTCCGCATGGATGCCGATGTTCCGCTAGTTGTGCCAGAGGTCAACCCTGAGCAGGCAAAGAACCGCCCGCGTGGAATCATCTCGAACCCAAACTGCACCACCCTCACCATGATGGCCGCCATGGGCGCGCTTCACGACAAGTGGACCCTGAAGGAACTTGTTGTTTCTAGCTACCAGGCAGTTTCTGGTGCCGGTGCTGCCGGCATCGATGAGCTTGCCGCCGAGCTAGCCGTGGTTGGCAAGGATGCTGGCCTAGGTCTGCAGACTGAAGATGTTCGCGGAGCACTTGCTGCCGCCGGCAACGACCTTTCAAACTCTCCTTGGGCTCACCCAATCGCTTTGAACGTGATTCCTTTCGCAGGTTCACTAAAGGCCGGCGGCCACTCGTCTGAGGAGCTAAAGGTTCGCGACGAGTCTCGCAAGATCCTTGGCATTTCAGACCTCAAGGTTGCTGCTAGCTGCGTTCGTGTGCCTGTTCAGGTCGCTCACTCGCTAACCGTGCACGCAACCTTCGCCAACCCGCTAACTGCAGACGAGGTTCGCGACGTGCTTTCAGCTCAGCCAACCATCAAGGTTGTCGATGAGCCAGAGAAGAACCTCTACCCAACTCCAGCAATGGTCGTTGGCCAGGACCCAACCTTCGTTGGCCGCATCCGTCAGTCACTCGACTTCCCGAACAGCATCGAACTGTTTGTGGTTGGCGACAACCTTCGCAAGGGCGCTGCTTTGAACACGTATGAAATCGCCGAGCTTGTTGCTCGCGAGTTCTAAAACGTTATAGAAATTCTCTGAGTGTCTACAGCCCTGCCGCGTTTAAGGCAAGGTAGCCTTGCCAGTATGTCGAGATTAGCTGCTATTGGATTAGCAATTACCCTCGCCATTGGCTTGGGGGGCTGCGCAACTTCATCTGATGGCGCGAGTTCACCTACCCAGTCACAAAGCATTCCTACGCCTGACCCGGCCTTGATTCCTGACGCCCCGGCCGAGACAATCACTGCTGTCGATGCAGCTGCATACGATGACGGTTTCGGTTCATACGTGTTTCGCGTAGGCGACGGCCCGAGCTGGTGCACAATCACCGCCGATCTCGACCAGGTTCTTTGCGAGCAGAACGAGGCTGCTGCTTCTTACACTCCGATTCCGGCCCCTGCCGACTGCGATGGCAGCTATGGCTACCAGGTGCGCTTGTATGGCTCGCAGCCAGAGTCTGGCGACATTGCCGGGTTTGTTTGTTCAACCGGGCAGTGGCAAGACCCTGCCGGTGCTCAGGTGTTGGCTGCCGGAACCAAGATCACCGCGGGGGCATTCACCTGCTACGTCAAAGACACCGCTGCTCGTTGCCAAAATGAATCGGGTCAATTTATCGCCCTTGGTCCAAAGGTTTGGGCAATCCAAAACTAAGCGAAACTGGCTTTAGTTTTTTGGCAGCAAGGTCAGCAACCTGACTTCAGGTCTGCAGGCAAACCTCACCGGTGCATAAATCGAGTGCCCGAGACCGGCAACCACATTCAAAATTAGTGTCTTGCCGGCGACATCCCAGCTGCTCAGGCCCTTGGCATTCTTGCGAGGCAAATCGCAGTTGGTGACCAACGCTCCGAAACCAGGAACACAAACCTGGCCACCGTGCGTGTGACCGGCAAACATCACGTCAACCCCAGCTTCGCCCATCGCATCGATCACTCGCCGGTATGGTGCGTGGCTGACACCAATCACAAGGTCAGCGCCGCTCGACAGCTCACTGGCAGTCGGAACTTTGCTCAAGTCGTCGAGCCCATCGTGGGCGTCATCAACACCAACGAAGTTGATGCTGACTCCCTTGATTACAGCGCGACCCTGGCGATTATTTAGATCAAGCCAGCCGGCTGAGGTGAACCCGCCAACCAGGCGCGCAGTCTCTAGAGGTTTGCCCTCGCTGCGCTCGGAAGGCTTCTTTAGATAGGCGAGTGGGTTGCGTGCGACGGGTGCGTAGTAATCGTTTGAGCCATTGACGAAGACGCCGGTTCGTTCGAGCAACGGTTTCAATGCAGTCAGAGTCGGCCCGATTGCAGCCACGTGACCGAGGTTGTCGCCGGTGTTGACCACTAGGTCGGGGGAGAGCTCGCCAAGTTGCTTGATCCAGGCGAGTTTCCGCTTTTGCCAAGGCGCAATGTGAAGGTCGCCGATGTGCAGCACGGTTATCGGTTGGCTTCCTTCTGGAAGCACCCGAACGCTTTCGCGACGAATAACAAAAAGGTGCCGTTCGATGCCGATGCCCCAAATAGCCGCGATAACGCCCAAACCTGCTAACCCGATCAGGAGCCAAAACCACAGCATGTGCTTATGGGCCAGCGCTGATGATTAACAGGATTGCTCCGGTTGACGCAGCTGGGGTGCCGGCCGCAGGCTCGGTGCCAACCACCATGCCCTTAGGGATGGTCGGTGACTTCACGAAGAACTGAGTCTGCGATGGTTGCGGCTCGCTAACCGCGGCAAAGCCTGCCTGAAGAAGTGTTGACTTGGCATTGATCACATTCATGCCTGCGACGTTTGGCACGGTCGAGCCGCCACCCTTGCTGACATAGATCTTGACCTGTGAACCAGATGCCACCGCGGTGCCAGCTGCTGGTCGAGTGTAGGCAACGGTGCCGGCAGGTTGTGGTGATGAAACCTGTTTGACCACGATCGAACCGTTTAGTCTGTTGGTCTTGATTACCTCGGCAGCTGCGTCTGGGGTCTGACCGGTCACATCTGGGATGTTCATGTAGGTGGCATTCAAAACCGAAGGCGGTGCCACGTCAAGAGGCCCCGGAACATAAAGTTTGTTTGCGGTCTGCATGATGGTTCGCCAGATGTCGTGACGAACGGTGTTTCCGGCCTTCTTGTTTAGCTTGATGCTAGACAGCGACTTCGAACCCGAAACGTTGCCAACCCAGGTGGCTGTGCCAACGGTTGAAGAGAAGCCGGTCATCCAGGTGTGAACACCAGAGTCAGTGGTTCCGGTCTTGCCGGCCAAGGCAACGCCATCGCCGGTGCTCGATGCTCCACCGGTTCCGCCGCTGATTACCGCACGCATTGCGTGGGTCATGCCGGCGGCAACATCAGGGGTCACCGCCTGTGAACATTGGGTGGTCGGAACCTTGAGCTCCTGTTTGGTTGAGCGAACAATCACCTTGTCGATCGCAACTGGGCTGCAATAAACGCCGTGGTTGCTGACCGCGGCCATCGCTCCGGCCATGCTCAGTGGAGAGATTTCGTTAACGCCGATAACCGATGAAGGAATGTACTGAAGCTCGGTGCCATCGGCACGGCGAACACCAAAGCGCATTGCTGTGTCACGGATGTCGCACAGGTCAAGCTTCGAAGCCATGTAAACGAAAGCGGTGTTCTCAGAGATTGCGGTCGCCTGAATCACGCTGACATCTTCTGGTTCCTTGACGATGTTCTTAGGTGTCCAGGTGCCGCCGATTGCGCCACATCGAGCCGAGAAGTCAGAGCCGTTCCAGGTTCGAACGCGTCCGTCGAGGCGGTCGTTCAACTTGAAGCCCTTGGTCAACCATTCGGCCAAGGTGAAGATCTTGTATGTCGAGCCTGACTGGAAGCCCGATGACCCACCGTAGGTTTTGTCGCTCGAATAGTTAACCGCGGTGTGGCCGAGTTCATCGGTCACGGTCTGGTCGAAAACTCGGTTCTGAGTCATGGCCAAGATGCGGCCGGTGCCGCTTTGAACCGAAACGCT
>JAGNYY010000058.1 GCA_017984715.1 Rhodoluna sp. | reverse complement strand
TGCTCATCTACTTCAGCGGTGATCTCTTGATTCAATGTGTATCCCTTCCAAGAACATATGAACACACCATCGGAGTCGAAGGGTGACAATCGGGTGGCATTTCGCTAACTGCGAAGTCGGGAATGGGTTTAGCGTCGTCAAACCGTGTCACACCACGGAAACAGGCTTGTCGGGGTTAGCATCTTTGGGTGCCCAATTCAGACTACTCAGCCCGCCATCTATCTGTCTTAGAAGGCTTGGAGGCCGTTCGCAAACGTCCGGGCATGTACATCGGGTCTACCGATTCCCGCGGGCTCATGCACTGTCTCTGGGAGATTATCGATAACTCCGTAGATGAGGCGTTGGCTGGACACGGCGATCGTATTGAGGTCATTCTTCACAAAGACAATTCCGTGGAAGTGCGCGACAAAGCAAGAGGCATTCCTGTCGACATTGAACCTAAAACCGGGCTCTCAGGAGTCGAGGTCGTTTTCACAAAGCTTCACGCCGGAGGAAAATTTGGTTCCGGCTCTTACGCCGCATCCGGTGGTTTACACGGTGTAGGCGCTTCAGTGGTGAATGCCCTATCTGAGAGGCTCGACGTCGAAGTTGATCGCGATGGCAAGACTTTCGCCATGTCATTTCGACGCGGCGAGCCGGGCATTTTCGACGATAAGTCTGGAATCGCTCCGACAAATGCTTTCAAGCCGTTCGAGGATGGTTCAATCCTTCGAGAGATTGGCAAGGTTTCTAAAGGAGTTTCGGGCACTCGAGTTCGTTATTGGGTCGATCCGCAGATTTTCATCAAAGACGCACACTTCTCAACCGACGAGCTAGTTGGTCGCGCCCGTCAGACTGCTTTTCTGGTGCCGGGTCTTGGTATTGGCATCACCGATGAACGAGGCGCCGAGAAATCGCACCAAGAGTTTCGATACCAGGGCGGCATTGTTGAATACGCTGACTTTCTAGCCAAGGATGCCCCGCTCACGGCAACGTGGCGCCTATCGGGCGAAGGAAAATTCACCGAAACAATTCCGGTGCTTGATGAATCAGGCAACATGGTTTCGCGAGATGTAGAGCGCGAGTGTGCGGTCGAAGTTGCAGTGCGCTGGGGGACAGGCTACGAAACAGAACTTAAGTCTTATGTGAACATCATCTCAACCCCGAAGGGCGGAACCCACGTAGCCGGTTTCGAGCAGGCGCTCCTGAAGTCACTTCGCGGTCAGATCGAGAGCAACGCCCGAAAACTCAAAGTGGGCAACGACAAGATCGAAAAGGAAGACGTCATGGCGGGGCTCACCGCTGTCGTCACCGTTCGACTGGCTGAACCGCAGTTCGAGGGGCAGACCAAAGAAGTTCTTGGCACGCCAGCCGTTCGAAACATCGTCTCAAACGTGATCACAAAGTCGCTAAGCGAGCGCTTCAATAGCGTCAAACGCGATGACAAGGCACAGTCTGCGCTGCTACTCGAAAAAATTGTTGCCGAGATGAAGTCGCGCATTTCGGCACGCACCCACAAAGAGACTCAGCGACGCAAGAATGCTCTAGAGAGTTCTTCTTTACCTACCAAGCTCGTTGACTGCCGCACGCAAGACACCATGGATTCAGAGTTGTTCATCGTTGAGGGTGATTCTGCATTGGGAACCGCAAAGCTTGCGCGCAGTAGCGACTTTCAGGCCCTACTTCCTATTCGCGGAAAAATTCTGAACGTACAAAAAGCTTCCGTATCGGACATGCTTTCCAACACCGAGTGTGCGTCAATCATCCAGGTCCTCGGCGCTGGTTCCGGGCGAAGCTTTGACCTCGGTTCGGCGCGTTACGGCAAGGTCATCTTGATGAGCGACGCCGACGTCGACGGGGCTCACATCCGCACCCTACTGTTGACCCTGTTCTTTAGATACATGCGCCCCTTGGTTGAAGCTGGGCGCGTTTTCGCCGCAGTTCCCCCTTTGCACCGAGTGGAAATTATCAACGCTGGCTCAAAGGCCAATGAGGTTGTCTATACCTACTCTCAGCAAGAACTTGAAACGCTGCTGTCAAAGATTGCATCTCAGGGAAAGCGCTATAAGGAGCCTATCCAGCGCTACAAGGGCCTAGGTGAAATGGATGCCGATCAGTTGGCAGAGACCACAATGGACCGGAGCCACAGGGCCCTTAGGCGCGTACGCGTGGAGGATGCGGTGGCGGCCGAGCAAGTTTTTGAGCTGCTTATGGGTAACGATGTGGCGCCGCGACGTGACTTCATTATCGACTCAGCTGACGACTTCGAACGCGACCGAATCGACGCCTAGTCGTCTAGTTTCCTACTGAGCCAACAACGGCTGTCTGTGGCGTTCCTGAAGCGTCGCGCTTAGCCTTATCGCCGCGCAGCTCGATCGGTTTGCCATCGGCGGTGAGAGCCTTGATTGGCTCCTCTCCAACCCAGGCAAAGTAAAGTTGGTCCTCGCCACGCACGAACCTCTGCGAGCGCACTCCACCAGTGGCGCGACCCTTGCCAGGGAACTCACTAAAGTCGGAAATTTTTAGCGAGCCTGAATCGGTGCCAGCAATAGCCAACGAGCTGTTGGCGGCCGTGACAACTATGGATTTTGTGGTCTCTGAGACGGCGCCGAAATAGATAACCTTCGCGCCTTCACCCAGATTGATTCCAGCGACGCCGCCAGCCGGGCGCCCCTGGGGCCGAACCGTCGCCGCGGAATAGTGCAACAACTGCGCATCGCTAGAGACAAAAACAAGTGTCGAAGAGTCACTTGCCATGCAGGCACCGATCACGCGATCGCCGTCTTTGAGGCCTATCACTTCGAACTCATCCTTCGCAGGGAAGTCGGCGAGGACTCTCTTAACGACACCCTGTTCGGTGCCTAGTGCTAGCTCAGCTGAATCATTTAGCTCCAGCACAGTGAGGATCAGTTCATCCTTAGGTAGACCAAGGAACTCTCTGGCCGAGACTGACTGGCTAGGGTCGTAGGTCTCGGTGCCAGGAACATCAGCTGCGTGAATTCGATGAATCTTTCCGTAGGAGGTCACAAATCCGACATCCTGGCGGGTTGAGGTCTTAACTACTGTTGCTAACGCATCGTGCTTAGCTCGCTTGCCTGAAGCCTCAATCGAAGAGTTGCCATCGACTCGGGTGAGCATGCCGCTAGCACTCAAGACGATTACGCATGGAGTGTCAGCGAGCTCGGCGTTCATGTTGGCAGCTTTTGCCATAGAAATCGGTCTGACCTCTTCAACTTCTGAAATAAGGGTTGTTCTGCGCTCGTCGCCATACTTGTCGGCAACTTCGGCCAACTCGGCACTCACAACGGCACGCAGATTAGCCTCATTAGCCAGAATTTTTTCGAGTTCTGCAATCTCAGACTGGAGAGTAGCTAGCTCGGTTTCGAGCTCGAGCTTTGAGAACTTAGTGAGACGACGTAGACGGAGTTCAAGGATGTATTCGGCCTGAAGCTCACTCAAATTGAAAACATCGCGAAGGCGAGTTCGAGCCTCGTCTACTTCATCGCTGCTTCGAATGATCTGGATAATCTCGTCTATCGACACAATTGCAATCAGGAGGCCTTCGACCAGGTGCAACCTAGCCTTGCGCTTGCCGAGGCGAGTGGTGGTGCGGCGACGAGTGACAGTAATTCGGTGCGCTAGATAGACTCCCAGAAGGTCTCGAAGCCCCAAAGTTAGGGGGCGCCCATCAACAAGTGCGACATTGTTGATGCCGAACGAATCCTCCATCGGGGTGAATCGGTAAAGCAAATCAAGCACCACCTGTGGGTCGAACCCGGTCTTGAGTTCGATGACGAGTTTTAGACCGTTGGTTCTGTCGGTGAGGTCTGTAACATCGCTGATGCCTTGAAGTTTTTTATTGTTGACGCCGTCCTTGATTTTTTCGATGACCTTCTCAGGGCCGACCAAGTATGGAAGCTCGGTGACGACCAGTCCCAATTTGCGTGGAGACACACTTTCGACCGAAACTCTAGCCCTTGTCTTGAAGACTCCGCGACCTGTTTCGTAAGCGTCACGCACGCCGTCCAGACCCATGATGATTCCACCATTTGGCAAGTCTGGGCCCGGGATGTACTTCATCAAATCATCAGTGTTAGCGCCCGGGTTTTCGAGCAAATAGCGCGCACCAGAGATAACTTCTCGAAGGTTATGAGGAGGCATGTTTGTAGCCATACCAACCGCAATTCCCGAAGCGCCATTCACCAGGAGATTTGGGAATGCTGCCGGAAGCACCTCGGGCTCTGAAAGCTGAGCGTCATAGTTTGGCTTGAAGTCGACGACATCTTCGTCGAGCCCATCGTTCATGAGCATGGCCGCCTGAGACAACTTTGCCTCTGTATACCGGGCTGCTGCCGGTCCATCATCTAAACTTCCGAAGTTGCCGTGCCCATCGATGAGTGGCACGCGCAGGCTGAAGGGCTGGGCCATGCGAACTAGTGCGTCATAGATTGCCGAGTCGCCATGCGGGTGCAGTTTTCCCATAACTTCACCTGTCACACGAGCAGACTTCACGTGGCCGCGTTCAGGTCGCAGCCCCATTTCGCCCATTTGATAAACAATGCGACGGTGAACCGGCTTTAGGCCGTCACGAGCATCTGGAAGCGCACGAGCATAAATAACCGAGTATGAGTATTCGAGAAAGGACTCCTGCATTTCTTTCGACAGTTCAATGTCGACAATGCGGTGCTCTTCTGGAAAATCGTTTTTCATCTGATCTCAGGTCTTAGTTTTGCTGCTGTGGCAGACTATTGGTGATGCCTACGATGCTACCTGCCGCCCCCAAAACTCTTGGGAGGCTTTCCGATGT
>JAGNYY010000009.1 GCA_017984715.1 Rhodoluna sp. | reverse complement strand
CACGCAGCCCTCTGTGAACTCAACTACATGCCAGACAGCAAGGATGGTTCACTCCCGAACCCTGCCAAGGCCATCGCGATCAACGAGCAGTTTCAACTCTCACGCCAGTTCTGGTCCTACCTGGTCGACAAGAAAATCCTTGGTGCGCCAGAAACCTTCATCAACGCAACACCTCACATGACTTTCGTTCGAGGTGCAAAAGACGTTGATTATCTGTCTCGACGTTATGAGGCGCTAAAAGACCAGCCACTCTTTGCTGGCATGCAGTTCTCGACAGACCCAAAGCAGATTGCCAAGTGGGCGCCGCTGCTAATTGCCGGTAGAACCGGTTCAGAACCAATTGCGGCGACCTATATTTCCTCGGGCACGGACGTTGACTTCGGTTCGATCACAACGCAACTTTTCGACTACCTGAAAAAGCAGGGTGTCGCTGTAACTACCGGTAGCGAAGTTCAGGGGCTAGAGCGCCTTAAGGACAAGTCATGGGAGGTCACCATCCGTGACACCAAGACCGGTCAGCGCACCTATCGAAACGCCAAGTTTGTTTTTGTTGGAGCAGGCGGTTGGGCCCTTAAGCTTCTTCAGAAGTCTGGGATCGGCGAGGCTAAGGGCTACGGCACGTTCCCAGTTGGTGGTCAGTGGCTCCGAACCGACAACCAGGCGCTCGTGGCAAAGCACCAGGCAAAGGTTTACAGCCAGGCGAGCGTCGGCGCTCCCCCGATGTCAGTGCCGCATCTGGACACACGCGTTGTCGACGGCAAGGCAAGTTTGCTGTTCGGTCCCTACGCAACCGCGAATCCAAAGTTCTTGAAGAATGGTTCTCTATTTGATCTTCCTGCGACTCTTCGCCCAGCAAACCTGATCCCATATTTGGCTGTAGGTCTTGGCAACTTCCCGCTTATCAAGTACTTGGTTGGCGAACTCGCAAAGTCGAAGGATAAGAAGTTCGAGTCATTGCTCGAATTCATGCCAGAGGCCAAACCTGAAGACTGGCGGCTACTTGACGCGGGCCAGCGCGCCCAGGTAATCAAGAAGGACCGCAAAAAGGGCGGAATCTTGCAGTTTGGTACCGAGGTTGTTACCTCGGCTGATGGTTCCATCTCGGGTCTTCTAGGAGCTTCGCCTGGCGCATCAACTGCCGTGCATGTAATGCTGCAGGTCCTCGAACGAAGTTTCCCTGCTGACTTCGATGGCTGGCAGACGAAGCTGAAGCAGATCATCCCAAGCTACGGCACGAAGTTATCATCGGACCCATCAGTGGCGGCTGCTTCACTTGCAGCGACAGCGAAAACACTGAAGATCAACTAAATAATCTGTTAAAAAAGAAAGCCCCGACACTGTCGGGGCTTTTCTGTTGGTGGTCGATACTGGGATCGAACCAGTGACCCCTTCCATGTCAAGGAAGTGCGCTACCGCTGCGCCAATCGACCATTTATTTGATTGTATAAATCGAGGTGGAGACGGGATTTGAACCCGTGGGTTTACAGCTTTGCAGGCTGTTGCTTTGGGCCGCTCAGCCACTCCACCATGCTTTGCGAGGCTTACGCCCTACTGCGAGCGGATGACGAGATTCGAACTCGCGACCCCAACCTTGGCAAGGTTGTGCTCTACCACTGAGCCACATCCGCGTTGCTCTCTTTCGAGAACTTGAATACTCTAACCGAAAATTCCGGTTCAAGCAAACTCAACAAATGGCGTGTCTATCCCTTCCAGGTCCAGCGCGGGTCCGAGCCGGCGTAGCCGACTTCACCGTGCTGAACTAGGTCGACGCCGGCAATCTCATCCGTGCTCGTCACTCGGAAACCGATAGTTTTTTGGATCAACCAACCAAGCGAATAGGAAATCAGGAATGCGTACAGCATGACAACTACTACGCCAACGGCCTGCTTACCAAGTTGATCGGCTCCGAAGCCAAGGAAAAGACCCACGTTTTGACCGAACAACCCGATGAACAGTGTTCCTACAATGCCACCAACCAAGTGAATTCCGACCACATCCAATGAGTCGTCGAAGCCGAGGATGAACTTGAGTTCGATGGCCAAGGCACAGACGACACCAACGACTAGACCCAGCAGTAGGGCCCAAATCGGGTCTAGATAGGCGCAAGAAGGAGTGATGGCAACGAGTCCCGAGATCGCTCCAGAACCTACGCCAACGGAGGTTGGTTTGCCGTGTGCGATTTGCTCGTAAATCGCCCATGAGACCATTGCCGCCGCTGGTGCGACAAGTGTGTTGATAAAGGCCAGGCTGGCGATGCCGTCAGCCGCCAACTCAGAGCCGGCGTTGAAGCCGAACCAGCCGAACCAAAGAATTGCGACACCGATCAGAACAAGTGGCACATTGTGTGGCGCGTGCATGCCCTTGGTGAAACCAAATCGCTTGCCCAAAACCAATGCCAGTGCAAGAGCTGATGCGCCAGAGGCAACTTCAACTACGGTGCCGCCAGCGAAGTCCATTACGCCGATGTTGTAGACCAGCCATCCGCCATCTACGACCTTGCCATCCTCAACGGTGAAGTTAAAAATCCATCCCGCTACTGGGAAGTAGACGAGTGTGGCCCAAAGGCCAGCGAATACCATCCATGAACCAAAACGCGCTCGGTCGGCAATTGCACCAGAAATCAGAGCCACTGTGATCACTGCGAATGTTCCTTGGAATCCTGCGAAAGCTAGACCGAGACCATCGCCGGCCTGTGCTGCCGCATAAACGTCCTCGAGGCCGATCTTGGCCAAGTCGATGCCGAACACACCGTCAATGCCCACAAACTGACCCGTGCCTGCTGCGCCAAACGACATGGCGTAGCCGAAGATGACCCACATAACGCCTATGAGCCCTAGCGACCCGATGCTCATCATCATCATTGAGACGACGCTCGATGCACGCACCAACCCTCCATAGAAGAAGGCGAGGCCGGGGGTCATAAACAAAACCATCGCGGAACAGATGATTAGGAACATGGTTTGGTCGTTTGTCATAGTCTCTCTCTCAGACACGCCGAAAGGTGGAGCCCCCGAAGGAGCTCCACCCGAAGGCTTGCTTAGATATTAGCCGCGGTCTGCGCCGAATGCATAAGCCTCTTCACCGTGAACTACGGTGTCGATGCCTGCGATTTCGTCTTCAGCCTTTACGCGGAACCCGATGGTCTTCTCAACTGCGAAGCCGATGATCAGCGCTAGCACGAATGAGTAGACCAACACAGCGCCGGCACCGAGTGCCTGCATTGCGAACTGGTGCCATCCGAAGCCGAATGCTGCGCCTACGTTGTTACCGAAGATGCCGATGAACAGGGTTCCGACGATTCCACCAACCAGGTGGATGCCGACTACGTCAAGCGAGTCATCGAAGCCAAGCGCAAACTTTAGGTCAACTGCAAGTGCACACAATGCGCCGGCGACAACGCCAAGTACGATGGCCCAGATTGGGTCTACCGAAGCACAGGCCGGGGTGATTGCAACCAGACCTGCAACGGCACCTGAACCCGCACCGATTGAGGTTGCCTTACCGTGCTTGATCTTCTCTACGATGATCCAACCCAACATTGCGGCAGCAGGTGCCGCAAGAGTGTTGATGAAGGCGATTGATGCAATGCCGTCAGCTGCTAGTTCTGAACCAGCGTTGAAGCCGAACCAGCCGAACCAAAGTAGTGAAACACCTAGAAGGGTCAATGGAACGTTGTGAGGCTGGGTGATGCCCTTGCTGAATCCGAAGCGCTTGCCCAGCACGATTGCTAGGGCGAGACCAGCAGCACCTGCGTTGATGTGAACTGCAGTTCCGCCAGCGAAGTCGATTACGCCGAGGCCGTAAACGATCCATCCACCGTCAACTACCTTGCCGTCTTCTAGGGTGAAGTTGAAAACCCAGTTAGCAACCGGGAAGTAAACGATGGTGGCCCATAGACCCGCAAAGACCATCCATGCGCCGAACTTGGCACGGTCAGCAATTGCTCCCGAGATAAGTGCAACGGTGATGATCGCGAAGGTCGCCTGGAAGGCCACGAAAGCCATTGAAGGGAAAGCTCCAGCCGGGTCGGCTGCGTCAGCTACCTGAGCTGAAAGCCCGATGAAGGAGGTGTCGATGCCGAACCAGCCGTCGATGCCCAGGAATGTTTCGGTGCCGCCGTTAGCGAATGAGATCGCATAACCGTAAAGTACCCAAAGAACTGCGATCAGCCCGAGTGATCCGAAGCTCAGCATCATCATCGAGACGACGCTCTTTGCCTTGACCATACCTCCGTAGAAGAATGCAAGACCTGGGGTCATGAGTAGCACCAATGCGGCGCAAATTAGCACGAATGCCGTGTTTCCTTGATCCATTTGCTGACCTCTCTCTAAGAAAACAAATAGGAGCCAAGTCACTCTTGGCTACATAGAGAGTTTCGCGGACGAAAGTTTCGGTAGGTAACGAGAAATGTTTCGTGTTTGTAAAACGTGAATCTTTAGATTTGGGTATGGATCAGGATGCGTCAGTGAGTGCGCCGATGCGTGAGACAGCGCGGAGATACTTCTTGCGGTATCCCCCACTGAGGTACTCGGGCGAGAAAATCTCAGTGAGTGCAAATTCAACGGCACGCAAATGAACCTGGGCTTCGTAGGCGCGGTCGATGAACGCGACGAATCGCAGTGCCTCGACCTGATCCCTAAGCACGTGAACGCCAGTGAAGGCGATTTTGTCTACAGACTTTACGAGTCGGCCATATCGAGATGGGTGGATGGTCGATAGGTGCTTCAGCAATGTGTCGAAGTCATCGACGAGAATGCTCTCTGGTTTTGTGCCACTCTCACTGAGCCACTGATCAACGTCGATTGCCGAGTCAATGCGTCCAGCTATGTTTACTGGGCGGTGGCGGTGGTCTTCTCCATCGATTCGAATTATTTTGAAGCGATCAGCGATTCCGTGAATCTCCCGGGCGAAGTCTGTGGCGGCGAAGCGCCCCTCGCCCAATGCGTTAGGTGGGGTGTTGCTGGTTGCAGCAAAGCGAACGCCATGTTTCTCGAGTTCGTTCAACAAGCGCGACATCATCATGGTGTCGCCTGGGTCGTCGAGTTCGAACTCATCGATGCAAACCAAATCGAATTTAGAGAGCGCTTTTACCGCCTCGGCAAAAGTCAAAGCACCGATCAAGCCCGTGTATGCAATGAAGCTACCGAAAACTTTTTTTCCTTTGAATTCGTGCCAAATCGCAGCAAGCAGGTGGGTCTTTCCGACTCCGAAGCCACCATCCAAGTAAATCCCAGCCGGCACCGGCTCTTTCTTTGAGAACAAGCCCTTGCTTAATGGTTTGCCCGAGGCGAAGAGTTTGGCCTGTGAGTGGGCGAAAGATTGCGAATCGTACTCAACGTGTGGGATGTAGTTTTTGAAGCTGGCTTCAGCGAATTCACGTGGTGGGACTAACTCTTGCAAGAGTTCGGTTGTGCTCAACGAAGGCGTGCGGGCAGACAACGATTCATAGTTCTTGCTGAAAGTTGCCAATTATTGCCTCATCATTAGGGTGTTCAGTTGAACTCGCTTAACCTTGTATGTAGAAGTCTAATAACCGAACAGAAAGTCCCAGCTTTATGTCTGTAGCATTCGATCCATCACCAAAATTCGCAGAATATGCACACCCAGAAGTATTGGTGAGCACCGAATGGTTGGCCAACAACAAGGACCTGCCAAACGTGGTTGTGGTCGAGTCGGATGAAGATGTTCTCCTCTATGAAACGGGCCACATCCCAGGGGCCGTCAAGATCGACTGGCACACCGACCTGAACGACCCAGTCACTCGTGATTACGTTGATGGCTCTGGCTTTGCAAAGTTGCTGTCTCGAGTCGGAATCAGTCGTGACACCACGGTTGTCATTTACGGAGATAAGAGCAACTGGTGGGCCTCTTATGCCCTATGGGTTTTCAAACTTTTTGGTCACGAAGATGTGCGCCTGCTCGACGGCGGACGTGATTCCTGGATTGCAGAGGGGCGCGAACTAACCCGCGATGAAACCGTTGTGACGCCAAGTCAGTATCCGGTTATTGAGCGAGACGATTCGAAGATCCGCGCTTTTCGCGATGACGTTCTCAACCACTTTGGAAACCCACTTATCGACGTGCGCTCAGCCGTTGAGTACAGTGGCGAACGAACTCACATGCCTGATTACCCGGATGAAGGCGCGCTTCGCGGCGGTCATATTCCTTCTGCTAAATCAGTGCCATGGGCTCGTGCCGCAGGTGACCACGGTGTGTTCAAGTCACGCGCTGAACTCGAAGCCATTTACATGGACGAAGTTGGGCTCAAAGCTGGCGACGATGTCATTGCCTATTGCCGCATTGGCGAGCGTTCAAGCCACACTTGGTTTGTGCTGAATTACTTGCTTGGTCTTCCTGGCGTTCGCAACTACGACGGTTCGTGGACCGAGTGGGGCAGCCTGGTTGGTGTGCCGATTGTCAAGGGTGCCGAACCAGGTCTAGCGCCGGTTCGATAGTCATGTCTGGTACAAACGAGTCGATCTCATCTCTGGTCGAGGACTTTAACGGCCTGTCTGTTCGAGATCGCCTGCTACTGCTGTTGGAATTTTCTGACAACCTACCTGAGCTGCCTCCAAGATACGCTGATCACCCAGATCTACTCGAACGAGTTGAAGAGTGCCAGTCACCCGTCTACCTTTTCGTCGAGGTTGAAGGCAACGAGCGAGTCAATCTGTTCTTCAGTGCGCCACCCGAAGCACCCACGACAAGGGGCTTTGCCGGCGTGCTTCACGAGGCGCTGGATGGTCACAGTGTGGAAGAAGTGCTGGCAGTGGATGAGGACTTTCCGAATCGCCTCGGTCTAGCGGAGGCAGTCTCGCCTCTCCGATTAAGCGGCATGAGGGCCATACTCCGAAGAATCAAACGTCAGATTCGAGAAAAACTAGTTTGAGTCTCGTTCGACTTTTTCCTACCTTTCAGAAATACGAAAGCATTTCTAGCGATGAACAATCTTGGATAATCGCAAAGGAATATGGAATCTGCAACGGATGGAGAGTCAATTTTGCGATTGACTCTTCCGGAAAATCCTTCGGTGAAACCGGCAGCAGTTCAGATGTTTCGAGCGACTTGGACAGGCTTTTGCTCGGCAAACTCAGGTCTATGGCTGATGTCATCGTTACGAGTGGAAAGACTGCACGTCTCGAAAAATATCGAAGTTCCAAGCATGCGCCGATAGCAATTTTCACTTCTAGTGGGGATTTAGATTCTGTTCCGGCAATTCAAGGCACCCAATACTTCACCCCCCTGGTAATCACTCCCCTGTCGAAAGTTGACCAGGTGGAGCAGAACCTGTCGGATGTTGACGTGAAGATTCTCGCTTACCCTGGCTCCGAGAATCAACCGGGATGGGCGACCTCCATCGCCGAGGTTATTCACAGCGAGGGTTACCAATCCCCGATTCTAGAATCGGGGCACACAACACTTCGTCAGTTCATGTCAGAGCATGTCATAGACGAAATTTGCCTGTCAGTGACTCATCCGAGGTCCACAGGCGTTTCGGCACGTGATCTCGGGGCATCAAGAATATCCCAGCTCTTTGGTTCGATTCGGGGCTATGAACTTCTTCAGCTTTTCACCGATGGGCAAACCACCTTTTCGCGCTGGCGGCGTGGCAGCCTGGCTACCTAAGTGCCAACATTTAGCCTTGATAGCAATGGACATCTCAATCTCTCCCGACGTATCAGCCGAATTTAAGGCAGCCGTCGACGCTATTCGAAGCGCCGAAGTGCGAGACGAAATCCACCTCAAGCAGATTGAAGAGCCCGAAAAACTCGCGACGCACGCCATCGCCTTTTCAGCCCACATAGTTGAAGAATTGGCAACTCCGGCCGATGCGGGTACCGGTCGTTTTGTGTTGCTTTGGGAACCCGAAATGCAGGAAGCATGGGGTTCTCGATTCCGTGTCGTTTGCTTCGCCAAGTCACCACTTGAAACAAACATCGGTGCTGATGAACTCGGCTCCGATATCGCTTGGGCCTGGCTGACGGACGCACTTAGCAACCGTCACGCAGAATACGGAAACGCTGCGGGAACTGCGACTCGAATCATCTCAAGCGGTTATGGTTCACTGGCCAGTCAATCAGATCACGCTGAACTCGAAGTTCGAGCATCCTGGTCGCCCAAGTCTTTCGAAATCGGCCAGCATCTAGAAGCTTGGCAAGACTTGGTCTGCATCATGTCTGGTTTCGCGCACCTGCCACAGGGCGTTTCTTCAATCGCGCCCCGAAACAACCGATGACCGAATCGCCGGCGCCAACGCCAATCGCCGAACTACCTCTGCTAGCGTCACCTCGCACCGAAGTCTTTCTAGTTGAAACGGCTGAAGAGCTTGAGGAAGCGGTTGAAACCCTTGCGGCAGCTAACGGACCTTTCGCTGTTGATGCGGAACGCGCGAGTGGTTTCAAGTATTCGCAGCGAGCTTACTTAGTTCAGATATATCGCGCTGGCTCCCCTATTTACCTAATTGATCCTGCCGCTATCGCGCCCGACGCAGACCCAAAACCTTTTGCAGGTTTATCCGAGCTCATGAAATCAGAGGCGTGGATTCTTCACGCGGCGAGCCAAGACATTCCTTGTCTTAGGGAACTTGGTCTAACGGCTACGAGTCTTTTCGATACTGAGCTTGGTTCGCGCATCGCTGGGCTTGATCGAGTTGGCCTAGGCGCTGTAACCGAATCTCTGCTGGGGGTGCGTCTGGCCAAGGAGCACTCTGCAGTTGATTGGTCTACACGCCCGTTGGCTAATGACTGGCTGAATTACGCAGCGCTCGATGTGGATGTTCTGTTTGACCTATGGGCAGCGGTTGAGGCAGTGTTGATCGAGCGAAACAAGCTTGAATGGGCCAAGCAAGAATTTGCTGCCACACTTTTAGCGCAACCCAAACCCGCCAAAGTCGACAAGTGGCGAGGCATGACCGGCCTGCACGAAGTCAAGGATGCCAAGAAGCTCGCCATTGCCCGCGAGCTCTGGTCAGCCCGCGAAGCTCTCGCGGTAAAACTAGACGTTTCGCCTGGCCGCCTCATACCTGACTCTTCGATTGTGAATGTGGTCAAAGAGACACCTAAGTCAAAGCCCCAGCTCGCGGGGAATCGTTCGTTCGTTGGGCGCGCTAGCCGAAGTTATCTAGACACTTGGTGGAAGGCAATCGAAGATGGCTTGAACAGCCGCGATTTGCCACCTATCAAGGTCGCCGCCACCGGAATGCCGAATCATCGTATTTGGCCGACCCGCTTCCCGGATGCCGATCGTCGATTGAAAATCATAAGGCCGCTAATCGCTGATTTAGGCGAAAAGCACGGAATCCCGGTCGAGAACATACTGACGCCGGACTTCCTGAGGAACATTTGCTTTGAGCCGCCAGCATTTGACATCGCGGCAGTGGCTTCGGCCTTACGTGCTTTGGGTGCTCGCGACTGGCAGATAGAGCTTACTGGTCAGTTGATTGTTGACGGGCTAGTCGCGTCACTGGCGGCTGAAGAAGCGCCCAACGACCTCGCGTGAGGAATTCGCGAACCGACTACCTGCGCAACAATGTCTCGGGCAATAGCCTGCGCCGTTAGACCCGCATCCTCGAGGATCTGATTGCGCGTTGCGTGGTCAATAAACTCATCTGGCAACCCGATTTCGGTGAGTGCTGTGTCAATCTGCGCTTCTCGAAGGTCCTGTCGAACTCGTGTTCCAATGCCACCAACCTTGATGCCATCTTCGATCGTGACCACCAGGCGATGTTCCGCCGACATCTCTACAACTGACCGTGGCACCGGAACCACCCAGCGTGGGTCAATAACGGTAGCGCCGATTCCCTGTGCTGCTAGGAGGTCGGCGACCTGAAGTGCTGTCGAAGCCATCGAGCCAACAGACATAATCAGCACATCCTTGGCTGAGGACTGCTTGAGAACATCGACACCATCGTGAGTTCGTCTAATAGCTGGAATGCTTGTGCCCGCTGTGCCCTTGCCGAAGCGAATAACAGTTGGTTTGTCACGAACTTCAACGGCTTCGTTGATGAGTTCTCTAAGTACGTCGGCATCTCGAGGTGAGCTCAGCATTATGCCGGGAACAATCTGCAACATCGCAAGATCCCACATGCCGTGGTGACTTGGGCCATCCGGGCCAGTGACTCCAGCGCGGTCTAGAACGAAGGTGACACCCGCGTCGTGCAGCGCCACATCCATGAGCACCTGGTCAAACGCTCGGTTCATGAATGTTGCGTAAACGGCGACTACAGGGTGCAAACCTCCAAAGGCCATTCCAGCAGCCGATGTCACCGCGTGCTGTTCGGCGATTCCGACATCGAAAACTCGCGCTGGATATTTAGCTGCGAACTTGTCAAGGCCGACTGGAATCAGCATGGCGCCGGTGATGCCAACCACATCTGGACGACGGTCGGCAACCTTGACGATTTCTTCACTGAAGACACTTGTCCAGGACTGGCCGGAACCAGCCTCAAGAGACTTGCCGGTCTCAGGGTCAATCTGCCCGACAGCGTGGAACTGATCCTCTTCGTTCAACGTGGCCGGGTCGTATCCCTTGCCTTTTTGAGTGATGGCGTGCACGATGACGGGGTTGGCATACTTCTTGGCCTGCTGAAGGGCCTGCTCCATCGCGTCAAGGTCATGACCGTCGATCGGGCCGATGTACTTGATGTCTAGGTTTGGAAACAATCCCTTAGGCGCGAATGATCCGAGTAGACCCTTGCCCGCACCGCGTGCCGCTGAATATATCAACCGGCCAACGAGCCCGAACCTGAAGAAAAAGCTCTTACTGGCGCGGTAAAGCCGGCGGTAGAGCTTCTCTGTCCGGATTCCGTTCAAATAGCGCGCAAGGCCACCGATTGTTGGCGCGTAGGAACGCCCGTTATCGTTCACAACAATCACCAATTTGCGATCATTGTCATCAGAAATGTTGTTGAGCGCTTCCCAGGTCATGCCTCCGGTGAGCGAGCCATCTCCGACAACAGCGATCACGTAGCGGTCGTGTTGATTGGTGAGCTTATAAGCCTTAGCGATGCCGTCGGCCCACGATAGCGAAGAACTCGCGTGCGAGCTCTCTACGATGTCGTGAACAGACTCACCGCGCTGTGGGTATCCGGCCAATCCCTCTCGCTGGCGAAGCGTCGAAAAGTCTTGGCGTCCAGTCAGTAACTTGTGCACGTATGACTGATGCCCGGTATCAAAAATGATTGAGTCTTTGGGCGAATCGAAAACCTTGTGGATCGCCACGGTCATCTCGACTACGCCGAGGTTCGGCCCAAGGTGTCCACCGGTCTTTGCTACCGAACCAACCAAAAAGGAGCGAATCTCGGTGCAAAGGTCTCTGAGTTGTGCTTCAGAAAGGTCGTCAAGATCGCGGGGACCTTTGATGTTCTCTAGAAGACTCATAACCTTTGCAACCGAGATTCGATAGCCGTTATTTCCCTTAGGAAACTAGGCTTCTCAATACGTACTGAAGGATTCCGCCGTTGCGGTAGTAGTCGGCCTCTCCAGGTGTGTCGATGCGAACCACGGCGTCAAACTCAACCACAGGCTTACCAGTAGAAGAGTGTGAAGACGGTGCAGCCGAAACGCGAACGGTCTTTGGCGTCACACCGTTGTTGAGTTCTTCAACACCAGTGATGCTGAACACCTCGGTGCCATCTAGACCCAGTGACTCTGCGTTTTGACCAGCCGGGAACTGGAGCGGAAGGACTCCCATACCGATTAGGTTGCTGCGGTGGATTCGCTCGAAGCTTTCGGTGATAACTGCACGAACACCAAGCAAGCTGGTGCCCTTTGCTGCCCAGTCACGAGACGAACCAGAACCATATTCCTTGCCGCCCAGGATAACTAGCGGTGTACCTTCAGCTTGGTAGTTGCTCGATGCGTCGTAGATGAACGACTGCGGGCCATCGGCCTGAGTGAAGTCGCGGGTGTAACCACCCTCTACATCGTTGAGCAGCTGATTGCGAAGTCGGATGTTCGCGAAGGTACCGCGAATCATTACCTCGTGGTTTCCACGACGCGAGCCATAGCTGTTGAAGTCTACGCGCGAGATGCCATTCTCGGTCAAGTACTGGCCAGCTGGTGAGTCGACCTTAATCGATCCAGCAGGGCTGATGTGGTCGGTTGTTACCGAGTCACCAAGCTTCGCTAGAACGCGTGCACCAAGGATGTCCTTGACGGCCTCCGGAGTCATCTTCATGCCATCGAAGTATGGTGGCTTACGAACGTAGGTTGACTTTGGATCCCACTCGAAGACCGCTCCCTTCGGGGTAGGCAGTGATTTCCAGCGGTCATCGCCGTCGAAGACACCCGCATACTGGGTTTTGAACATTTCAGAGTTGATTGACTCGTCAATCGTCTTCTGAACCTCAGCTGCGGTCGGCCAGATGTCGGCAAGATAGACAGCATTACCATTGGTGTCTTCGCCTAGAGAATCCTTCTCGAAGTCGAAGTCCATGGTTCCGGCAAGTGCGTAAGCGATTACCAGCGGAGGCGAAGCCAAGTAGTTCATCTTCACATCAGGGCTAATGCGGCCCTCAAAGTTGCGGTTTCCAGATAGCACAGCGGTGACTGCAAGGTCGTTGTGGTTGATTGCTTCCGAGATTTCGTCTGAAAGAGGCCCTGAGTTTCCGATACAGGTAGCGCAACCATAGCCAACTAGGTTGAAGCCAAGTGCGTCTAGATCCTTAGTTAGGCCGGCCTTGTTGTAATACTCGGTGACAACCTTAGAACCTGGTGCAAGCGAAGTCTTCACCCATGGCTTGGCCTTCAGGCCCTTGGCAACGGCATTGCGAGCTACCAGGCCGGCAGCCAACATCACGGATGGGTTTGAAGTGTTGGTGCAAGAGGTGATCGATGCAATAGCAACGTGACCATTGTTCATTGCGAAGTCTTGGCCCTTAACCGCAGTCGGCTTCGAAGCCTCTGCCGAGTAGCTTGGTAGAACCTTCTCGAAGGCCGCCTTCGCGTCGCTTAGGACGATGCGGTCCTGTGGGCGCTTCGGTCCAGCGATTGAAGGGACCACGGTGCTCAAGTCAAGCTCTAGATACTCGCTGAAGCGAGGCTCAATGCTTGGGTCGTGCCATAGCCCCTGTGCCTTGCTGTAGGCCTCGACTAGGTCGATTTGCTCCTGAGGGCGGCCGGTGATGCGCAAGTAGTCGAGGGTGACCTCATCGATTGGGAACATTGCTGCGGTAGAGCCAAATTCTGGGCTCATGTTTCCGATGGTTGCACGGTTTGCTAGTGGCACTGAACTAACGCCAGCTCCATAGAATTCAACGAACTTGCCCACCACGCCATGCTTGCGAAGCATTTCCGTAATTGTTAGAACAACGTCGGTTGCGGTGACACCGGTTGAGATCTGGCCTGTCAGCTTGAAGCCAACCACCTTCGGAATCAACATCGAAACTGGCTGACCGAGCATTGCTGCCTCGGCTTCAATGCCGCCAACTCCCCAACCAAGAACACCAAGACCGTTCACCATGGTGGTGTGCGAGTCGGTGCCAACACAGCTGTCTGGGTAGGCCTGAACCTCACCGTTGACTTCACGAGCCATAATGGTGCGCGCTAAGTACTCAATGTTTACCTGGTGGACGATGCCGGTGCCAGGAGGGACAACTTTGAAGTCATCGAAGGCTGTCTGCCCCCAGCGAAGGAACTGGTAACGCTCACCGTTGCGGTTGTATTCGAACTCGACGTTGCGCTCAAAAGCGTCTGCGCTTCCCGCGACATCGATCTGCACTGAGTGGTCGATAACGAGCTCGGCTGGTGCTAGCGGGTTGATGCGCTTTGGGTCTCCGCCGAGTTCGGCCACGGCCTCGCGCATGGTTGCCAGGTCGACAACGCAAGGGACGCCGGTGAAGTCCTGCATGATGACGCGCGCGGGGGTGAACTGGATTTCTGTGTCCGGTTCGACGCTTGGGTCCCAATTGACCAGGGCGTTTACGTGCTCAGCTGTGATGTTTGCACCATCTTCGGTGCGCAACAAGTTTTCGAGAAGAATTTTCAAGCTGTATGGAAGCGTCTTTGCGTCCACAGAATCTAGCTTGAAGATTCGATAAGTTTTTGAACCAACGACAAGCTGGTCTGAAGAACCGAAGCTGTTTACTTTGGACATGTAGCCACTCCTTTGTTTACTGCATTACCGTACAAAAATAGCACTTACTTGGTCGCCGAGATGCTGCTTCGCAGCAACAACCATGAAAGCCAGATACAAAGCGCATATAAAGGCACTCCCATGGCAACTCTAGCGATTCCCAGAGCTTCGATTTGGCCGGCAAAGTAAAGAGGTAATTGCACCAATAGCCTGAGAGAGAAAAGTGCGACGAAGAGCATGGTCGCAAGGTCTGCGCGGCGAAGTAGCTTCTTGTCTGTGCGCCATCCGAGCGGTTCGCCTTTTAACAGGCCAACTAGGAAACCAATCAGTGGCCAGCGAACTAAGACAGAAAGAGCCAGTGCTGACCCGTAGGCAATATTTGTGATGAAGCCTTGGACGAAATAATCTGCCGGATGCCCTCCGTCACGGAGAGTGAGGTAAGCGGATAGGGCGATGCCGAGCGCGCCAGCAATCGCTTGAGTCAGGGGCTTGCGGGTGATGATCTGTAGAACAACGAAACCAGTTGACACACTCAAAGAGACCACAACGGCAGCAACGGTTTCCTTGGTTAGCGCAAAGACGAGCACGAATAATGCCGCTGGGATGGAACTTTGGATGATGCCCAGCCAACCTCCAAGTGAGGCCATCAGTGATTCGCGATCGAGCGTTGCGACGCCATCCTTTTCTTGGATGCCTAGTCTGCGCATCGCGTTTGTGCGTCCGGCTCTAGGATCTGTCATCTAGATTGCCTTTGGCGGTGCAATCGTGCCGCCAGGAAGAGTTAGTGGAAGTAGGTCACCCGGCGGAAGCGGTGTCGCATCGCGCTGTATCGTAACGCTACGGAACAAGTCATCGAGTTCTGCAGAGGCCTTTGGGTCGGTAATGGCAGCGCCTGAAATCACGCCTTTCAAGAACCATTTAGGCCCATCGACTCCGACGAACCGCGAAAAGCGAGTTCCAATTTGTGTGCCAGTGTCGTTTGAAATTGGAATTCTCGCCAAAAGCTCTGGCCCTAATGATCCGACTCGATTCTCGACTGATCCGCCTTGGGCAAGCACCGAATCCTCCAGTTGCTGCCTGATTGAATGCCAGAGGCCCTCCGATTTTGGAGTTGCGAAGGCCTGCAGCTGCAGTGCTGAATCATCATATTCGAGTGTTACAGCAACGACACGCTGGCTGGGCTCTTCTACTTCTAGTCTTACCTGCAGGCCATCTCGTGTCGGCAAGAGAATGGAACCCAAATTCAGAAAAGTTCCATGAAGCTCAACCTCAGACGAGTCAAACGGCCCGGCTGACGGTCGGTCTAGCGGCGCAGACTTCTCATTCTGATAAAGGTCCGACACGTTACTTGGTGCCTGTCGAACCGAAACCGGCAGTGCCTCGGTGGGAGCCGGGCAGGGTCTCGACCATAATGAAGTCAGCAATCTCAATGGCTTGAATGACTAGTTGGGCGATTCGATCGCCTCGGGAGACCGAGAAGTCCTCACTTGTGCTGTTGTACAGGGTGACAGCAATTTCTCCTCGGTAGCCAGCATCCACCGTGCCGGGAGCGTTGAGAACCGTGATTCCGTGTTTTGCAGACAAACCACTCCGAGGATGTACCAAACCGACGTATCCGTCAGGGAGTGCAATTGATACTCCAGTTCTAACTGTTAGGCGCCCCATCGCTGGGATTATCACGTCGGTAGCTGCGCGTAGATCGGCTCCGGCATCACCTGGTTGGGCATAGCTAGGCTCGAGGCCTGGCTCGGAAACTAATAGAACAGGAAGTTTTTTGGTCACCGTTAGAGCGTAATCTAATGGAATGAACGAAGAGCGTATTGAACCCAAGTACTCAGAAAAAGTGCTCCCGAACTGGTCCAGTTTTATCCCGGTTTTAGCCGTTTACCCAACTCTGTGGCTAACTTTTTTGCCAATTAACGAGTCGCTCGGGGTTTGGTCTGGGCTTGTGGCGACGGTGCTGGTCACATTTCTGATGATTGCGAAGTCTGCCCGCATCCATATCACTGAAAAAACAATCGAAGTCTCTGGCGCTTCAATTGAAAGACGCTTCGTTACCGGCGTAGAAGTAATTGCCAAGCCAGATGCCTTCGTCGCACGAGGACGAGAACTAGACCCTCGAGCCTGGATTCACTTTCAAGGTTCGGTGAACACACTGGTTCGCGTCAGAATCAACGACCCTGCCGACCCAACTCCATACTGGTTGTTTTCTACGAGACACCCGGAAAGAATCAAAGAGATTTTAGGCTTTTAGCCTTCACACTCGATGCAAACCTTGCCGTACTTGCCCTTCTTGGCGGCAAGCAGTGAGTGGTGCTTAACAATGAAGCACTCGGAGCAGGTGAACTCGTCGTCCTGAGGCGGCAAGACTACAACGTCAAGATCTTCAGAGACGACATCAGGGATGGAAAACCCTTCGCCGTGCTCGGATTCATCACTATCAACTAGGCCCGCGAGCTTGTCAGGAGTGCGCTCCTTGATGGCCTCGATCGACTCAACATCGTCGTCGTTTTTTCGAGGTGCATCGTAATCGGTGGCCATGCGCCTACCCTTTCGGTTCAAAGTCTTCGAGCGTGCATAGTGTGCAACAAAAATCGTTCAATAGCAAACGTGCAACGCCTTACGAGTCAAAATACTTCCTGTAATAGAAAAAGCAAGCGCGGCGCGCCTAAGAAATGTCGCAACTTACGCGGA
>JAGNYY010000057.1 GCA_017984715.1 Rhodoluna sp. | reverse complement strand
CCCCGGGTGTTTGACTAAGACTAGTCGTCTTCTCCCTTGAGAAGTTCTGTGGCGCGATTTACGGCTTCTTGGGCCTTCTTCGCTGTTTTCTTTGCTGTCTTCTTCACACGAGTATTGACAGCCTTGCTGCGCTCCAAGGCTTCGTCACGAAGCTCAGTAAGCGTTTCACGCACCTCGTCGCGAGCATCTTCAACGCGCTCCTCAACTCGCTCACGGAACTCCTGAGCGCTCTCACGAAGCGCCTGCGCCCTCTCTCGAAGTGCCAACACACGTTCGTGCAGGCCCGGGCTAAGTAAACCGATAGGCCTGAGGTAGTCCTCGCTGTTGTCATCCGAGGTAGCAGACTCGAAGCCCTCGCCTCGATAGAGCCCTTCGAAAATTGTGATGGTGCGCTCTATGTCGTGAGCTTGGATGAGGTGCAGTGAGTTCTCAGACAGGCGCTCAAGTTCTTCAGGAGTGGCGGTCAAGACGCGTTTTAGCTTCTCACTGAACTCGACCACATCATCTGGTTCAAAAAGATAACCGTTGTCCCCATCGTGCACTAAGTGAGGAAGAGCCATGGCGTTAGCTGCGACAACTGGTCTTCCCGAGGCCATTGCCTCCATCGTCGCAATACTCTGGAGTTCGGCGATCGAGGGCATCGCGAATACGGTCGCGCGTTCGTAGGCGAGCGGAAGCTCCTTCTCGGTAACATGACCGAGGAACTTCACGTTCTTAGCTATTCCTAGTTCGGTGGCAAGATTTTGCAGATACTGGCGCTCCCCGCCGTCGCCGACGATTTCGACCTGCGTGTTAAGACTCTTCGGAAGCATCGCAACAGCCTTCAGAAGATTGTGAATGTGCTTCTCGTAATCGAGGCGACCCAAAAACAAAACTCTAGGTTGAGCATTTGAAGTCGCGGTAGTGTTGGCGAACTTAGATGCGTCGATTCCGCAACTGATTGCCAGAACGTCCTTCACTCCAGCAGCGGCTTCCAGAAGCTCTGCGGCACGGCGCGTTGGCGTGGTGACGAAGTCAACCTTTTTCAGAATGCGACCAGCGTCCGCCCAAGCCAACTTCATTGCAGTCTTCTCAAGGAAGCCCGGGATGATCACCGAATACTTGATCAGGTTTTCGGGCATGATGTGGTTGGTGGCCAACACGCGAATGCCCTGCCGTTTAGCGCTCTTGACCAGCGCACGACCCATAATCAGGTGTGACTGGATGTGCACCGCATCAGGCTTGACCTGGCGAAGAATTTTAGAGGTCTTGGCCTCTAGATTGAAAGGCCAGATCCAACGCAGCGTTTTGTGCTGAGGAAGCTTATAGCTCTTGATGCGATGGACGGTCATTGGCGAACCATCGATGATCTCGGTGAAGGTTCCGTAGTTGTTATCAAAGGCGGCTGCGATAACGTGCACGTTGTTGCCGTGCCTAGCCAATCCACCCGCTAAACGCTCGGCAAAACGAGATGCACCATTGATGTCCGGAGGAAAGGTGTCACAGCCGATAACAACCGTCAACGGCTGGTTCGGGTTTGCGGTCACGTCAGCTTGGGTCACGCCAAATCTCTCAATAGTGTTTCTCGGTGTGGTTACATTTTACCGCCGAAGCGGACAAGGTAGCGCTAAACAAGGTGTTTGCGGCTGCGAACCTTTGTGCTGAGTTCTGGGTGCACCTTTGAAAGCAAATAGACGCCGATGACTGCAACTATCGCAGAAATTAGCCATCCAAGAATTGTCAAGAAATCAGCTGACTTTGCCTCGCCTAGGATGACGATTCCGATGCTTACCGCGACTAGCGGGTCAATCACGGTTAGGCCAGCAATAACAAGATCTGGAGGCCCGCTGGAGTAAGCGTTCTGCACGAACCAACCACCAAGGGCAACTGCGCCGATTAGCGCAACGAGGCAAAGAATGGTGAGCAGCTCGAACTGTTGCTGATAGATGCGCTGGATGACGACCTTGGCCAGGGTGGCGACAAAACCGTAGAGAACTCCGGCGCCGATTACGTAAGTTAGAGCCTTAGCCCGCTGACCTATCGTGAAGAACAAGGCGGCGAAAATAGCAAGGATTACAAGTAAGACACCGAGCACTTCGCGAAGTCGGTCGTCGTTGAGTTCCGTCTCTCGTGCGACACCCGACGCCATCAAAACAAACGCGGCGATACCTACCGTGCAGAAACCAATAGCAATCAAAGTAGGGCGAGTGATTCTAGTTTTTGTAGTGCGAGAGTTCAGAATCGCCGTGATGACCAAGGCCACAGCTCCCACGGGCTGAACCACTATCAGCGGAGCCAGCGAAAGTGCCGCCAGTTGAAGAACGATGCCTGCAGCCATAAATGCGGTGCCCGACAACCAAGTAGGTCGGGAAACCACCGCAAGAAGTTGCTTGAGGCTCAGTGAACCTTGCCCCTTGATTTTCGGAGTGTTGTCGGCCACTACAGCTGCGTTTTGGAAGTGTGCACCATAGGCGAGAGCCACGGCCGCCGCCACTGCCAGAAGTATGGCAAGCGAGCGAAATGCCTCTGACGGTCCCATGTAACTCCAAACTAAAACTTCAAGACGACTCTAACCCGAATTCTGCCCCGATGTGGTGAGGTGTGCGACTAAATTTGACTCATGACCATACGACCAATCTGCATTACCGGAGAACCGGTTCTTCACCAAAGAGCTGCTGAAGTAGTTGACTTTGGCCCCGAACTAAGCCAGCTTGTTGAAGACATGTTTGACACCATGGACAAGGCTCCTGGAGTTGGGTTGGCGGCTCCGCAAATCGGTGTTGGTCTCAGAGTATTTACCTACGACTACGCCGACGATGACGACAATGAACGTCGCGGAGTAATCATTAATCCGATCCTCGAGCGAGGACCAATCGTTGATGAGCCTGCCGATGAGGATACTGAGATTGAAGGCTGCCTATCAGTGCCGGGCGAGCGATTCCCGCTGAAGCGGGCAGAGTTCGTGACTATCACTGGCGTCGATTTAGATCAGAGGCCAGTGACTATCGAAGCCGATGGCTGGTTTGCTCGAATTTTCCAACATGAATTCGACCACCTAGATGGAACTCTGTATGTGGACCGTCTCGCGGAGCCGTGGCACGAAATCGCATTCGACATCATCGCAGACAACGGATGGGGAAAGCCCGGGCTCACCTGGCTACCAGGCAAAGACAAGCTCGAGGGTTAAAGAAACAAGCGGATTAGCGCCGCGACGCCAGCGGCGACTGCGACCATGACCACAAAAGGCACTCTAAGAATCAAAAGCACGGCCGCCACGATCAATGCAGGCACCCTGGCATCAATCTCGATCGCCGCACCGCTAGTTAGCATCTGAACCCCGGTTAGAGCCGATAGCAGTGCAATGGTTAGTAAGCCTGCAATTTTCGAAATCTTGGGGTGGTCGAGAACCGTTTTGGGAACCACAAAACCCAGAATCTTCCAAGAGTAGACAGCGAGCGAAGCAAGCATCACTCCAATCCAAATCGACATCTACTCCCCCTTAACCTTTTGTTCAAAGAGATTAAGAAGACCGACAACCACAGCCACAACACCGGCCAAAATTACCGGAACACCGGCCGGCAAAGAGGGGGTGGTGACAACGGCCACTAGGAAAGCCAAAGCCGCGACAGCGAGGGCTTGGCGCTGCTTCAACCGGGGCCAGAGCAAACCAAGAAATGCTGCGGCGGCTGCGGCATCAAGACCCCAAGCCTTTGGGTCGCCTAAGGCATTACCAAGCAGTGCGCCAATCAAAGTCAATAGATTCCAGAAGATAAAAACAGATACTCCGGTAATCCAGAAACCCTTGCGTTGATCGGCAAGGCTCTCTTGAGAAGTCGCAACACCAGTTGACTCATCGATGGTGAGCTGCGCCGCCACGAAGCGCTTCAAACCGACGACCTGCAGCACTGAATTCATTTTGACGGCGTAGAAACCATTTCGAACTCCCAATAGCCACGCAGAAATGATGGCTGCGCCCGCGGCAGCTGGGCCTCCGGCAGCAACAACACCAATGAATGCGAACTGAGAACCGCCGCTAAACATTAGCAGGCTAAGCACCTGCGTTTGCCAGATATCTAAGCCGGCGGCCGTCGACAGCGCCCCGAAAGAGATTCCATACAGCCCCGTGGCAAGACCTACTCCCACCGACATTGTGGTCAACGGCGCGAACCTAGCCATTCAGCATCTCAGATTCGTAAAGGGCAAAAAACAGTTGGGTGAGAGTTGCAAAACCACACTTTCGTTGGGCAGACTCAAGAATCTGGCGAACGCGGTATTTTGGGGCCTCAAGACGTGCGGCTACTTCATCTTGCGGAACCCCCTCGGAGAAAAGATCCAACACCCATTTCTCCTTCGCGTTGAGGTCACCGAGCTTCATTATGAACTCAGGAGAAGCCACCTTCGGGTGTTTCATAACATCTAGAAATTCGCCCAAAGTTTGATAGTTGGGTTGCTCTTGTTTTGTCGCGCTCAGACGAATCGCTCTAAGCAGCGACTCCGGATTCTGATCCTGGGTGACCAGGTCAGCGGCGCCAGCTCTCATGGATGCGAGCCTGAGTTCTTCTGAAAAGTACGAACCAGTCATGACGATGGTTGGAATCTTCGCATTGTCATCGAGGTACTTAGAAATCAACTTCGTAGCGAGCGAAATGCCATCCCCGCCGCGCAAACGGTGATCAATTACGAGAACATCAATCAAAGCTTCAGGAACACGCGCGAAGGAACTCTCGACAGCGCTATCTTCAAGAACTACCTTCAGGTCATCCTGTGAATCGATGACTTGGCGTCGCCCGAATCTAATGTCGTCATCACCGTCGATGAGTCCAATTCTTAGATCAAGCCCCATTTAGCGCCTCTGAGGCGCGATTGCTGCAAACTCTCGCAGTCTAGGGAAGATGGCCGAGACGGTGAAACCAACGCCTGGCACCTTCGTAACCTCAACCGAGCCACCATAGATAGCGGCACGCTCGCGCATTGC
>JAGNYY010000056.1 GCA_017984715.1 Rhodoluna sp. | reverse complement strand
GTGATTTTGGTCCGGGTGTTTACACCAGAAGGCATGATGTCTGATTCGCCTGGAAGCAGGAGGACATCGTCATAGGTAAGGCCAACAAAGCCGAATGGATCGTGTTCAGTCATCTTGTAATTCTACCCTCCGAAACCTGGGCGAAACAGAAGATGGCTAGGCTCATCACAAAGCGGTAAAAATTAGAAGATTTGACGATTTCCGGTTTCAAACTGGAGTAATCTCTTACGTTGATACTGCAAAGGCGCGACATGCGCGCCGCGGCATAATACGGAGGTTGGTTTGAGCCAGCTAAACATTAGAACGGGTCGTAAAGCCGGGGTTTTCCTCGGTCTAGTCGCGATGCTGTTCTCTATCCTTTTCGCAGGAGTGCCGGCCCAAGCTGCCGATGACCCTTCGACTTACCCCTACTCAATCGCGGGAACCATCCTGAACCAGGATGTTGAGGTTCCAGACGTGAAGATCACCGCCTCCCTGGATGACTTCACCGGCTCAGCCGTGACCAACGAGTGGGGCGAGTGGGAAATTCGCGTTCCAAAGCAGGGCATCTACAAGGTTGAGCTTGACGTCACGACATTGCCTGCCGGCGTGAACATGACCGACAAGGGTGGCGAGGTTAGCGAAGCTGACCTAACCCAGACCGACTTCGCTGCGGTGCTCTTCTCTCTTGGTGAATCCACCGTGCAGGCCCAGGCTTTCAGCGACCAGCTCTTGGTGCGCGTATGGTCTGGTCTCAACTTCGGTCTGCTGCTGGCCATCGCTGCGATTGGTATCTCACTGATCTTCGGAACTACAGGTCTAAACAACTTTGCACACGGTGAAATGGTCACCCTGGGCGCGCTATTCATGTGGGTCTTCTACCAGGGTCTTGGTCAGAACATCATCGTTTCAGCCCTTGGTGCCGTCGCGGTTGTCGCTGCCTTCGGTTGGGCTCAGGATGCCGGTCTCTGGAAGCCATTGCGCAAGCGTCGCATGGGTTTGAACCAGATGATGATTGTCTCCATCGGCTTCTCGATCGTTGCACGCTATGTCTTACTTCTCGTCTTCGGTGGCGACACCAAGGACATCGGCGGCGGCGGAAACATCATTCAGCTTGGCCCGATTTACACCAGCGACATCGCTCTAGTGAGCCTCGTGCTCTGTGTGATCATCCTTGCCGGTGTTGCACTGTTCCTAACCCGTACTCGCATCGGTAAGGCAACTCGCGCAGTTAGCGACAACCCTTCTCTTGCAGCCGCAACCGGCATCGACGTCGAGCGCATCGTTCGAATCGTTTGGATCGTGGCGGCCGCGTTGACCGGTCTTGCCGGCGTGCTTTACGGACTTCAGTTCCAGGCGAACTGGCTCACCGGGTTCGACATTCTGCTTCTCTTGTTCGCAGCCGTAACCCTGGGTGGTCTTGGAACCGCACTGGGTGCAACCGTTGGTGCACTAATCATCGGAATGGTCGTTGAGGTTTCATCGATGTTCATTCCAAATGAGCTCAAGTATGCAGCCGCCTTGGTTGTTCTAATCGTGATTTTGATCGTGCGCCCTCAGGGTGTTCTCGGTAAAAAGCAGAGAATCGGCTAAGGAGTAGACGATGGATTGGCTAAATATTCTCAACCTCACCGGCGGTGAGTTGGTTGGTGCCTACACAGCGGCTTATGTTCTCTGTGCCCTTGGCCTCGCGATGCACTTCGGTTTCACCGGTTTGCTCAACTTCGGTCAGGCTGCCTTCGCAGCACTCGGCGCTTACGGCTACGCAATCGCTACGCTGACCTTCGGTTGGAACATGTGGGGCTCGGTTGCCTTCGGCCTCCTCTGTTCAGCAGCCTTCGCCGTTGTGCTCGGTATTCCGACTCTGCGTCTTCGCGCCGACTATCTTGCGATCGTTACTATCGCGGCCGCACAGGCACTGCGCTTCGCTTTCGCAACCTCGGCATACGACGAGGTAACCGGTGGAGCCAATGGTCTTAGCCAGTTCGGTGAAGATTTCTACAGCTACAACCCAATCCCTGAGGGTCGCTACCCTCTAGGCGCGCTGGAGTTCTCTGAAAAGGAACTTTGGATCCGCATCGTTGGTTGGTCACTCGTTGCCGTTGCTGCCTTGGTTATGTTGCTTCTAACTCGCAGCCCATGGGGTCGCGTGCTCAAGGGCATCCGTGAAGACGAAGACGCAGCACGCGCTCTTGGTAAGAACGTCTTCTCTTACAAGATCCAGTCATTGGTTATCGGTGGAAGCATCGCCAGCCTCGGTGGCATGGTGTTCGTGATGTCTTCACAGACCAACCAGCCACAGACCTGGGGCACCAACTTTACCTTCATGATTTGGACCATTCTGTTGCTTGGTGGCGCGGCCACCATCCTGGGCCCAGTTGTTGGCGGCATGACCTTCTTCGCCCTACTGATGTTCACCCAGAGCATCATGGAAGGCCTAGTTACCCTGGGTTGGTTGCCGTTCCTAGACATCGCACAGGTTGGCCAGATTCGATTCTTGCTAGTCGGTCTCGTTCTGATGTTGCTCGTGATCTTCCGCCCTCAGGGCATCTTCGGAAACAAGAAGGAGTTGCAGTTCAATGGCTAATCAGATTTCTGTTGGTGAACCAGCACCAGGCTGCAAGAAGGTCGACCCGATCCTTGTTGCTTCAAATGTGACTCGACAGTTCGGCGGCCTAACCGCTGTCAACGTTGACCACCTCGAGATTCCTCGCGGGCAGATCACCGCTCTTATTGGCCCTAACGGTGCCGGTAAGACCACGATGTTCAACCTGTTGACTGGCTTCGACAAGCCAAACACCGGTGAATGGGTGTTCGACGGTCACAACCTAGCCGGCGTCTCGTCATACAAGGTTGCTCGTCTCGGCATGATTCGCACCTTCCAGCTAACCAAGGCGTTGAGCCTTCTGACCGTCATCGACAACATGCGTCTCGGTGACCAGAAGAACCCGGGCGAAGGCCTCTTGGCTTCGTTCATGCGCCCAGTTTGGAAGCGCCACGAGGTGAAGATCACTGCCAAGGCCGACGAACTACTGAAGCGATTCAAGCTTGATGCCAAGCGTGAAGACTATGCTGCCGCCCTATCCGGCGGCCAGCGCAAGCTCCTCGAGATGGCACGCGCATTGATGAGCGACCCGAAGCTAGTCATGCTTGACGAGCCGATGGCTGGCGTGAACCCTGCGTTGACCCAGAGCCTGCTCGAGCACATCAAGGGGCTGAAGGAAAACGGCACCACCGTGCTCTTTGTGGAACACGACATGCACATGGTTCGCCACATCTCTGACTGGGTAATCGTTATGGCCGAGGGCAAGGTTGTGGCCGAGGGCCCACCTGCTGAGGTTATGAAGAACCCTGCGGTTATCGACGCATACCTGGGCGCTCACGCAAATAGCGACCTTGGCGATGTCACCATTGGTGATGCAAAGGAAGGCAACTAATGTCTCAAACTCCGGTTGTATACGCCGAGAACCTAGTCGCCGGCTACCTGCCTGGCATCAACATTCTGAACGACTGCTCATTGGTCGCCAACCAGGGCGAGCTAATCGGCATCATCGGCCCTAACGGTGCTGGCAAGTCAACCCTGCTGAAGTCGATCTTCGGCCAGGTTAATGTTCGTGCCGGCAAGGTTTGGCTGAACGGCGAAGACATCACCAACCTCAAGGCCAACAAGTTGGTTTCTAAGGGTGTTGCCTTCGTGCCACAGACCAACAACGTATTCCCGAGCCTGACCATCGAAGAGAACCTGCAGATGGGTGTCTTCCAGACCCCTAAGCGTTTCGATGAGCGTTTCGAGTTTGTCACCAACATTTTCCCTGACCTAGGCAAGCGTCGCGCTCAGAAAGCCGGCTCACTGTCTGGCGGTGAGCGTCAGATGGTTGCCATGGGGCGCGCGTTGATGATTGACCCATCTGTGTTGCTCCTAGACGAGCCTTCAGCTGGCCTATCGCCGGTGCGCCAGGATGAGGCCTTCCTTCGCGTGAAGGAAGTAAACAAGGCTGGTGTGACCGTGATCATGGTTGAGCAGAACGCACGTCGCTGCCTGCAGATCTGTGACCGAGCTTATGTGCTAGACCAGGGTAAGGATGCACACACCGGAACCGGCCGTGAGCTTCTAAACGACCCGAAGATGGTCGAGTTGTACTTGGGCAACCTAGCCGAGCTATAAGCCCCGCGCTAGAGCCTTCAAATCCCTCGCAGCTTCGGCTGCGAGGGATTTTTTATTATGCTTGTTTTGCTCGAACTCACTCTCTCTGAGTTTGAGCAAAGCAAAACCCCCGATCCAAAAGGACCGGGGGTTTTGTCTTACTAGCTTTCGCTAGTTAGAGGATTACTTTACGGTGTTACCAGCAACAACCTTTAGAAGGTTCTCTGCGTAGGTACCAGCGGTGCCGTAACGGTAGATACCGATGAATGCACCGGTTGGGTCACCGTTCTTGTCGAACTCAACTGGGCCTGACTGACCGTCGAAGTTGACCTTCTTGCCAGCCTTGATAGCCTTTAGGCCAGCTGCGAAGTTGGTCACCTTGACCTTGCCAGTGCCTGCAAGTGAGACGTTGGTGATCTGTGACTTGACAGCTGCACCGGTTGCTGAGCCAGCAGCCTGAGCTGCTAGAGCTGCAAGGATAACTGCGTCATAGGTCTCAGCACCGTAAGCAAGCTCGGTTAGTTCCTTCTTGGTAACAGCCTTGTACTTAGCCTTTAGCTTTGCAGCGAATGACTTGTCGGTTGCCTTACCAGGTAGTGAACCCTTTGCACCGTTTAGGTACTCAGCGAATGATTCCTTGCTGTAGTCAGCTAGGTTTCCGTCAACTAGGTAAAGGTTCTTTGCGTCAAACGCCTTTGCCTTTAGGGCTGGGATAGCCTTCTTTGCCTCGTCGTATGAAACAAGAAGAACTGCGTCTGGCTTTGCAGCAAGAGCCTTGTCTACGATCGATGCGAAGTTGGTCTCGTTCTCAGGGAATGCATAGGTGGTAACCG
>JAGNYY010000008.1:12462-16964 GCA_017984715.1 Rhodoluna sp. | reverse complement strand
TCCAGCACAGGTGCATAAATGTTCACGTGGCCGGTTGACTTGCTTAGCTCAGCACGAGCCGGGTCTGAGTTGCCAACGTGCTTTTGATATGCGGCCAGGATGGCGGCTTCGATGATTGACACAAGCTCGTTGAAAGGGATTTCTTTCTCTCGCTCGATGAACTTAAGTACGCTCAGGTCGATGTCCATGAAATGCCTCCAGGCCGCTAGTTAGTTGTCAATTTAGTGAAAAGCTGTCAAACCGCAAAGGTTTAAAGCAATTCAGCCAGAGCCGATTCTACCTTGACTGGGCGGCGCTCACCAGAGCGGCGATCCCACAGGTCAACATTGCCTTCTTCCAAGCCCTTGCCAACGATGACAATGTTTGGCACGCCGATTAGCTCAGCATCGCCAAACTTCACACCAGGGCTTACCTTCTGACGGTCATCCAGGATGACGGTCTTGCCCTTTGCTTCTAGCTCGGCAGCAAGCTTCTCAGCGGTCTCGTAGACCACCTCATCCTTGCCAGCTGCAACGATGTAGATGTCGGCTGGCGAGACTGCCTCAGGCCAAATCAGGCCCTTGTCGTCGTGGTTAGCCTCGGCCAAAACTGCGATCATGCGGGTGATGCCGATTCCGTACGAACCCATGGTGACGGTGACTAGCTTGCCGTTTTCGTCGAGAACCTGAAGCCCAAGTGCTTCGGCATACTTGCGACCAAGCTGGAAGACGTGACCAATTTCGATGCCTCGGGCCAACTCGAGTGGGCCTGAGCCATCCGGCGCCTCGTCGCCTACGCGAACCTCGGCGATGTCTACAACGCCATCGGCGCTGAAGTCACGACCTGCAACCAAACCGAACACATGCTGTTCAGAAACGTTTGCACCGGTGAGCCAGGCCGAACCTTCGACCACGCGTGGGTCTAGAAGGTAGCGAATCTTGCTGACGCTCTTGAGGCCTAACACGGCCTCGCCATCCTTGACCGGGCCGATGTAACCCTTGATCAATTCGGGGTGTGCCTTGAAGTCTTCTTCGTTGGCCTGTTCGATCTCGTTTGGTGAGAATGCGGCCTCGGCACGCTTGACGTCAACCTCGCGGTCACCCGGCAAACCAACGATGACCAGCTCACGCTTGCCCTCTGGCGAAACCAGAGCCATCACGTTGTTCTTCAAGGTGTGAGCGGCATTCCACTCGGAACCGTCGGCACGCTTGACGTTTTCGTTGGCCCAAGCCACGATGCGCTTGATGTTCGAACACGCAGGCGTCGCTAGAACCTCAGCAGCAGCCTGGCCTTCGATAGCGATCTTGGCAGGCACAACTGTGGCCACCGCTTCAACGTTGGCGGCATAACCACCCGGCGAGCGCACGAAGGTGTCTTCACCAATTGGGCTAGGTGAAAGGAATTCCTCTGAGGCAGAACCACCCATTGCGCCGGCGTCTGCCTTAACGATGACGTAGTCGACACCTAGTCGGGTAAAAATACGCTCGTATGCGTCACGCTGCGCCTGGTATGCCTTGGCTAGACCCTCATCCGTGACGTCGAAGCTGTAGGCATCCTTCATCACGAATTCGCGGCCACGAAGTAGACCCGCGCGAGGGCGAGCCTCGTCGCGATACTTGTTCTGGATTTGGTAAAGGCAGACCGGAAGGTCCTTATACGACGAGTAGAGGTCCTTCACCAACAGGGTGAACATCTCTTCGTGGGTCGGTGCCAAAAGGTAATCGGTCTTCTTGCGGTCCTGCAAGCGGAAGAGGTTGTCGCCGTACTCTGTCCAGCGACCGGTGGCCTCGAATGGTTCACGCGGCAGTAGAGCAGGGAAGAAGACTTCTTGTGCACCTGCAGTTGCCATCTCTTCGCGAACAACCTGCTCAATTTTTGCCTTGACCGCTAGGCCAAGCGGAAGCCAGGTGTAAAGGCCCGATCCGGCGCGACGGATGTAGCCAGCACGAAGCAAGAGCTTGTGGCTGTTTACCTCGGCCTCGTTTGGGTCTTCACGGAGCGTGCGTAGGAACAGGTTTGATAAGCGGATTGGCATGCTGCCATTCTACTTCTGAGCGACGACCACCTGAGGGCTGCCAACCAGAGTTGGGTCCATTTCGGCAGCCATGCGGTTTGCCTCTTCGATCAGGGTCGCTACGATTTCGCTCTCAGGCACTGTCTTGATGACCTCACCCTTGACGAAAATCTGCCCCTTGCCGTTGCCTGAAGCAACGCCTAAGTCAGCCTCACGAGCTTCACCAGGGCCGTTCACGACGCAGCCCATTACGGCAACGCGAAGCGGAACAGTCATCTTTTCGAGGCCGGCGGTGACATCATTGGCCAACTGGTAGACATCTACCTGGGCGCGGCCACAGCTTGGGCAGCTCACGATTTCAAGCTTGCGTGGGCGAAGGTTCAGTGACTCAAGAATTTGCGAGCCAACCTTGATCTCTTCAACCGGAGGTGCAGAAAGCGAGACACGGATGGTGTCGCCAATGCCCTTAGAGAGAAGTGCGCCAAAAGCAACTGAAGACTTGATGGTTCCCTGGAACGCTGGTCCAGCCTCGGTTACACCTAGGTGAAGTGGCCAGTCGCCGCGTTCGGAAAGTAGCTCATAGGCCTTGACCATGACCACTGGGTCGTTGTGCTTGACCGAAATTTTGAAATCGTGGAAGTCGTGCTCTTCAAAGAGCGAGGCTTCCCAGACAGCCGACTCAACCAGAGCCTCTGCGGTTGCCTTGCCATACTTCTGGAGCAGACGAGGGTCTAGTGAGCCGGCGTTTACACCGATTCGAATCGAGACACCGGCATCCTTGGCGGCCTTGGCAATCTCGCCGACCTTGTCATCAAACTGGCGAATGTTGCCCGGGTTGACGCGAACTGCGCCACAACCGGCGTCAATCGCAGCGAAAACGTACTTCGGCTGGAAGTGAATGTCAGCGATCACCGGAATTTGTGACTTGCGAGCAATCAGCGGAAGGCGGTCAGCGTCTTCCTCGGTCGGAACCGCAACGCGAACGATGTCGCAACCAGATGCAGTCAGCTCAGCGATCTGCTGGAGGGTCGCATTTACATCCGTGGTTTTGGTGGTGCACATCGACTGCACAGAGATTGGGGCGTCGCCACCAACTGCAACCTTGCCTACCATGATCTGACGGGTCTTGCGACGAGGCGCGAGAGTTGGAGGCGGAGTCTTAGGAAGACCTAGGTTCACTGCAGCCACTTGAATTGCCCTCTTTCGATTTGCTGTTCAACAATCCTAAAGCGATTGTTCGCCGCCGACATTCCTGTTAGAACGAGATTGGGTTAACCAGGTCGGCAATGATAATCAGCGCGCTCATCGCCATCAAAGCGATAAACACCACCCAGGTCAATGGCATCAGTAGCGCCGTGTCCGCCGGGCCTGGGTTTGGCTTGCGCAGCACTCGGAAGATGCCCTTCTTGATTGCCTCGTAAACACCACCGGCAACGTGACCACCATCCAGAGGCAGTAACGGCAGCATGTTGAATGCGAATAGGGCAAAGTTCAGCGATGCAAGAATGCCAAGCTGGCTTTGCAACTTCTCTGAGAATGTGGTCGCGCTGCTGCTGGCAACCTCTCCCGCGATTTGACCGATTCCTATGATCGAGACCGGCCCGTCGGCACGGCGTTCTTCAGAGCCGAAGGTTGACTGCGCAACCGCTGCGACCTGCTGCGGCAGGTTCAAAATCATTTGACCTACCTGGAGGACCGACTGCCCCGAAGCAGACAGGGACTCCCCCAACGACAACGGTCTGACTTCACTGGCCAAAACGATGCCAATCACCGGCTTTGGCTCCTGAACCGGGTTACCTTCGGCGTCTAGCTTCATCGCGTTGTTTTCGATTACGTTGCGCAGGACAGAAACTGGAGTGATGGCGTAGTTGGTTTCGGAGCCATCTTCCTTCAAAACTAAAATCTGGTTGGCGACATCGAGTTTCAAGAGATCAGATGAGTTCGACCAGGTTTCGATTTTGGTTCCGTTTATGGCCAGAATCTTGTCGCCGGCAACCATCCCCGCAGCTAGCGCGGGCGAAGGTGCAGCATCTGACGCGCAGGTTTCCTTCACATCACTGACAACGCAGGCCGACACTTCGGCGATTGTTGTGGACACCTGACTCACACCGATGCCACTTAAGGCTGCGGTTAGCAAAATCACGCCGAGGATCAGATTCATGACCGGGCCACCGAACATGATGATCATGCGCTTCCATACCGGCAGCTGATAAAACATGCGGTTTTCGTCACCGGGTTCAACGAACTCTGAATGTGCGTCGCGAGCGCTGGCAATCATGTCTCGAAAGAAACCGCGAGGCTTGCCTGAATCAGACTTTTTCGCCGGTGGGTACATGCCGATCATGGTGATGTAGCCACCGAGCGGAATCAGCTTCAGCCCATACTCGGTCTCGCCGATTTTCTTAGAAAAAAGCGTTGGCCCAAAACCGATCATGTATTTCGGCACCTTGACACCGAAGAGTTTTGCTGGAATCAAATGTCCGAGTTCATGCCACCCAATTGAAAAACC
>JAGNYY010000008.1:0-12362 GCA_017984715.1 Rhodoluna sp. | reverse complement strand
CTAACCTCTTGTGAGGTTCCGCCTAGCAGGCACTGAGCGAGAGCCGAGTGCTCACTATCAACCGGAACAATCTGGCCAGGCTTGGCCGCGTCGGTCACTAATCGACCGCCAACAATCAACGATTCTTTGTTGGCCAAGGCAAGGGTTTTGCCGGACTTAAGCGTTGCCAGGGTTGGAGCTAGCCCAATGGATCCGGTGATTCCGTTGATAACGACGTCGGCATCTAAATCTTCGACCAGCTTCGTGGCTGCTTCAGCGCCTTGAACAGCGTGCTTGACTGCAAACTTCGCCGCCTGTTCGGCAAGCAATTCAGCGTTCTGCCCGGCAGCCAGCCCCACTACCTCAAAACGGTCTGGGTTCGCTTCGATGACCTCAAGGGCCTGGGTTCCAATTGACCCGGTTGACCCGAGAATAATGACGCGACGCATGCTTCAATCTTGCCACTTTCCTGCGAGTTTTAAGCTGGGAGCACCCCGTGACTTTTTAGAGGCTTAGACTTGAAAACATGAGCGAATTTACGGTCGCGCAAGAGCGCAAAGTTGTCACTTCCATCCCCGGCCCGAAGTCTCAGGCACTTCACCAGCGACGTCTAGATGCGGTCTCTGCCGGTGCAGGTGCCGCGCTTCCGATCTACATCGAAAAAGCGCACGGCGCCATCATTGTTGATGCCGACGGAAACCAGTTGATTGACCTCGGTTCAGGTATTGGCGTGACGACTATCGGCCACACCAATGCCGGAGTAGTGAAGGCCGTTCAGGAACAGGTTGCAAACCTGACCCACACTCTTTTCACCTTGACTCCATACGAGCAGTATGTCGAGGTCTGCGAGCTGCTAAACAAGCACACTCCAGGTAACTTCAAGAAGAAGTCGGTGCTGTTCAACTCGGGCGCCGAGGCCGTTGAAAACGCGGTCAAGATTGCCCGCAAGGCAACCCGCAAGAATGGCATCGTCGTTTTTGACCACGCCTATCACGGCCGCACCAACCTAACTTTCACGATGAACTTCAAATCAGCACCCTACGGAAACGGCTTCGGCCCAACGGCTCCTAGCATTCAGCACGTGCCGATGTCTTACCCATACCGCGACCCGCAGGGCATGACCGGTGTTGAGGCAGCACAGCGCTCGATCACTTACATCGAGAAGCGTGTTGGCGTTGAAGACCTCGCAGCGATTGTCATTGAGCCGATCCAGGGCGAGGGCGGTTTCATCGTTCCTGCCGACGGATTCCTCAAGACCCTAAGCGACTGGGCGCACGCAAACGGTGTGATTGTGATCGCCGACGAGGTTCAGTCGGGTGTCGCACGAACCGGCAAGTGGTTCGCTAGCGAGCACTTCGATGGCTGGGAGCCAGACCTCTTCACCATTGCTAAGGGCATTGCCGGCGGTATGCCGATTTCGGCGGTAACCGGTCGCGCAGAAATTATGGATGCCTCGCACCCGGGCGGCCTCGGTGGCACTTTCGGTGGTAACCCAGTTGCTGCGGCGGCTGCAGTTTCAGTCTTGAAGGAGATCGAAGCTGGCGGCGTTATCGAGCGCGCACAAGAAATAGGCAAGCTGCTGAGCGACCGCCTAAACGCTCTAAAGGCAAAGTACCCAGTGATTGGCGATGTTCGTGGCCACGGTGCCATGATGGCGCTCGAATTCGTTGAGCCGGGCACTCTAAACCCGAACAAGGATGCGGTAGACAAGCTAGTCAAGCACTGCCACAGCAACGGTGTTCTCATTCTGAACGCCGGAACCTACTACAACGTGATTCGCTTCCTGCCACCATTGGCCATCTCAGATGCCTTGCTGAATGAGGCAATCGATGTTCTAGAAGCTGGAATCGCAGCTCTGTAAACCTGAATCAATAAGTAAGCCCCGGCCAATAGGTCGGGGCTTACTTATTATCTGAATCTCTTCGGAAACTACTTCTTGGCCAGTCTTCTCGCCTTGAGTGAACCGCGAATCTGAACGGTCACCACGATTGCGATGGCGAACAGGAAAACCGCCGAGCCGATGACGTTCGCCTCGGCAGGGATTCCTCGAGCCGCCGCGGTGTAGACATATTTAGGGAAGGTCATGGCTGGGCCTGAGTTGAAGTTCGTAATGATGAAGTCATCGAAGCTCAGAGCAAACGAAAGAAGTGCTGCCGAAAGAATTCCCGGCATCAACAGCGGGAAAGTGATTTTCCAGAAAACTTGAGCGGGTGAGCCGTAGAGGTCGCGGCCTGCTTCTTCAAGCGCTGGGTCAAGCGAAGCGACGCGAGCCTTCACAGTGACAACCACGAATGACATGCAGAACATCACGTGCGCGATGATGATTGTCGCGATTCCCTTAGCTGCACCGATGTTGAAGAACTGCGAAGCCAACCCGGCACCGAGCACAACCTCGGGGGTCGCCATCGGCAAGAAGATCAAGAGGCTGACAAACGAGCGGAACTTGAAACGATAGCGAACCAGTGCAATCGCAATCATGGTGCCCAGTGTTGTGGCTAATAGCGTTGAAATTACACCGATGAGTACCGAGTTGCCAAAAGCCTCACAGACTCCCTGCTGCTGGCAAACGTTGATCCAGTTATCCAGGGTGAAGCCACGCCAAATGAGGTTGGTCTTCTGTGAGTCATTGAATGAGAAAACGAATGTGTAGGCAATCGGAATCATCAAGTAGACGATGGCGATTACAGAAAATAGCGGCAGAACATACTTGCCGAGTCTCAAATTCCTCACAGGAGATCCGCCGTTCCGCTGCGCTTGGCATAGAAACCAACGAGTAACAGAATGGCACCCATCAGAAGAACCGAAAGCGCTGACGCGGTCGGATAATCGTTGAGCACCAGGAAGCGAGATTCGACCACGTTACCGATCATCGCGGTCTTGGTGCCACCAAGGAAGTCGCCTGATGCGTTCACATAGTCACCGGCAATCGGGATGAAGGTCAACAAGGTTCCCGAGATGATTCCAGGGGCTGTAAGCGGCAAAGTTACCTTGCGAAAGACTGTTGCCGGAGCCGCATACAAATCAGCGCCAGCCTCAAGCAAACGAACATCTAGGCGCTCAAGGATGCTGTAAAGCGGCAGGGTCATGAATGGAATGAAGTTGTAGGTCAAACCAAAAATAACCATGAACGGGGTGCCGACCAAGTAGTCGTTGAGACCAAGAATTCCGGTGTCTTGCAAGAAGTGCACGGCAGCCGATTCGTTGGAGAAGATCTGCTTCCAAGCGAAGGTTCTTAGCAAGAAGCTGATGAAGAACGGTGCAATCACAAGGGTCAACATCAAGCCTTGGACAAGCGGGAAACGGCGAGCCTTCACCCCAATGAAATAGGCCAGAGGGTAGCTAATCAGAAGCGCGGCAAGGGTCGCAATAAACGCATAAACAAAAGAGTGTGAGATCTGTGGCCAGAAATCGACTACTACTTTGACGTAGTTTTCAACAGCGAAACCGTAGGTGTAGCTTCCCATCATTCCGCTGCCGTCTGGAACCTGGAGCGATGTGATTATTAGCGACACCAACGGAGTCATGAAGAAGAGGCCGAGATAGGTCAAACCCGGCAGCAGCAAGAATAGAGCTACCTTGCTCTTCTTGGTCGGGGTGGCCGATGGCGCAGAGCCGCCACCGCCTCCGTGACCGAAAGCAGCGAACGCCATTAGATCACCGAGATTGACTCGGTCGCAGAGTTCTGCGGTAGGTCGCTCAGCCCGAAGCTGTGCTCAACCTTCCAACTCACCCAAACGTTTGCTCCAAGTTCGGTGACCGGGCTCTTGCCGACATTTTGCGCAAATACTGTGACGTTACCGATTCCAGGAATTTCAATCAGGTATTGGTTACTTACTCCGGTGAAGCGGATGTCAATAATTTCACCCGGACCAATGAGGTTGATTCCTGCCTGCGCTGAAGGCTCTGTTTCGTGGAAGTTGGCCTTCTCTGGGCGAACACCAACGGCGATTGTGCCGGTGTGCTTCTCGGCTCGATCGGTTGGAACCGTGATCTTGTTACCCGAGACATTGATGCTGATCGAGTTTGCGTTCGACTCTGCCACTTCACCAACAAACAGGTTTGACTGACCTAGGAACTTCGATACGAACACGGTGTGTGGTCGATCGTAAAGCTTCTCAGGAGCACCCATCTGCTCGATGCGACCCTTGTTCATGACCGCAACGGTGTCTGCCATATCCATGGCTTCTTCTTGGTCGTGAGTCACATGCAAGAAGGTCAACCCGACTTCCATCTGGATTGCCTTGAGCTCGATCTGCATCTGGCGGCGAAGCTTTAGGTCCAGTGCGCCTAGCGGTTCATCCAAGAGCAAAAGTGATGGGCGGTTAACTAGAGCACGCGCTAGGGCAACACGCTGCTGCTGACCACCGGAGAGCTGCTGTGGGCGACGTTGAGCAAGGTGACCTAGCTCGACGAGCTCAAGTGCTGCAACAGCCTTGTTCATCGGATCTTCAATTTTGCGCTGCTTCAACCCGAAGGCAACATTCTCAAGAACTGACATGTGCGGGAACAGAGCGTAACTCTGGAAAACAGTGTTTACCTGACGTTCGTGAGGTTTGGTGGCAGTTACATCCTTGCCGCCAATCAGAATCTTGCCCTTGGTTGGCTCGTCTAGACCAGCAACCAGGCGAAGAGTGGTGGTCTTGCCGCAACCCGAAGGTCCAAGCAGCGCGAAAAACTCACCGGCAGGGATGTGCAGATCTAGGTTCTCGATAGCTGTAAACCCAGGAAATTCCTTGCGAATGCCAACCAACTCAAGGTCGGCACCGCGAGCAATAAACTCTTGCGCCAACCTAGCCACCGAGCTTTACAGCCTGGAAGGCGGTTGCAAAGTCCAACTCTTCCTGACCGGTAAGCGAACGGAATGCCTGGGTGTTCTTCAAGGTCTTCTCGGTTGGGAAGATGAGTTCGTTGTTTGCCGCTTCAGGGAACTTCTCTAGGGCAACTTCGCGGGCGCCGGCAACCGGAGTGATGTAGTTCACGTAGTTTGCCAACTCTGCTGCGTTTGCAGGGTCATAGTAGAAGTTCATTAGCTGCTCAGCGTTGGTCTTGTGAGGTGAACCCATCGGAACAACGAAGGTGTCAGCCGCAATGGTTGCACCAGACTCAGGGATTACGAATCCGTAGACATCCGAGCCAGCCTCTGCGTTCAACTGAACAATGTCGCCCGACCACGCGATCGCTGCGATGGTGTCGCCGTTCACTAGGTCTTCCTTGTAGCTGTTGCCCTTGATCTTCGCAACCTGACCGCTGTCTACCTGCTTCTGTAGGAAGCCAATTGCGTTGTCAAAAGCTGCGCTAGTCAGGCTAGATTCGCTGCCAATGTCGATGCCTTGGCTCATCAGAATCAGACCGACGGTGTCACGCATCTCAGAAAGAACGCCAACGCGGCCCTTCAAGGATGGGTTCCAGAGGTCATCGACGGTAGCTGGGGCAACCTTGCCGGTTGCCTCCTTATAAGCCTTCTTGTTGTAGGCGATTCCCGCCAAAATTCCCTGGTAAGGCAGTGACTGCTCACGCTTCGGGTCATATGATGCGCCTAGGTAAGCAGGCTGCAAGTTCTTCTTGTTCACCAGTACGGCGTCATCGAAAGTCTGGGTGTAACCAAGGTTGATCCAACGCGCTGCCATCCACTGGGTTGGGCACACTAGGTCAGCGCCAATGTCCTGGCCCAGAGCAAGCTGGTCCTTCACCTTTGCGAAGTAGGTGTCGTTGTCGTCATAGTCTTCACGGTATTCCACGGTGATTCCCTGCTCGGCGCTGAAGCGTTCAAGGGTCGGACGTGCACCCTTGTCGTCAACGTCGATGTACAGCGACCAGTTTGACCAAATCAAACTCTTGTCTGTTGCCGAAGTGTCGGCGGCTGGAGTCAGGGTCTTCTTCCCTGCACCACCAGGGGCACAAGCCGCAAGCGCGAGCGCTGCAGCAGTTGCCGACGCGCCGGCAAGAGCCGTTCTGCGTGTCATCTGGTGACGGCGAGCCATTTTGATTAGGTCGCGCATCATTGGGTCTTCTGGAAGTGGCTTATTCATTGCCCTGTCTCCTTCATCGATTTGGGCAACCGCCCGACCAATAAAACCAGAGCACACATAGTGCGCATCTAGTTGAAATCCTGCCACAAAATGGGTGGCTTGCTAACCGAAAATGCTCATCCAGGAAACTTTTTTTCAAAAACCGATTGGGAAGGTGAAATCAAGCTCCGCCCCGTTGCTGTTTCTCAGCTTCGCCGCTCGCCAGCCTGACGTGTTGGCTGTCGAGTCCCGTCGGCTGCGAAAGCCGAGTTGACTGAGGTCGATCGGGTCCATCTCACCAATTGCAATTCTTGCCCGAAGGTTTACCAGCAGACTCCGGCTGACTCCGGCGAGCGACTGATTAGAAACCACTAGGTGCAAACCCAGCGAGCGCCCTCGCGCCGCAATCTGCTCCAACACTTGCCCAAGTCGCGGATGCTGACGAAGTAACTCACCCAATTCATCAATGACCATGAATTGACGACGAAGTTCTTTGCCATGTAGCCAATACTCCTCAATGTTTTGGGCCCCAATTGCAGCCAGCATTTCCTGACGAGTGGCCAGTTGCTGTTCCAATGTGTTGGCTATCGTCACGACATTCGTTGTCTGCAAATCTGTAGCCAGTGCCACGACTCGAGCGTGCTGGGCAAACCTTGCCATGGTTGCGCCTCCTTTGAAATCGATCAAAGTGAGCTCGATAGGCGTGCTCTGATTTAGCCAACCTGTGATCAGCAGCCTCAGGAGCTCGCTCTTGCCTGTGCCGGTTGCACCAACTATCAACAGATGCGGGCCTTCCTCCCAAAGGTTGAACTCGACATCCTCGGCCTTATCTATACCTACCCAGCTAAAGCCAGCCCTTGCGCCGATAAAACCCCGGGCACGAACAGCATTCAGTTTTTCAGGAATCGAAAGTTGTGAGGTTTGCAACGCCAACCCATCCCAAACCACTTGATGCCATGATTTGCGCCACAGGATCTCCCTTCGCGGAAGTCGATGCTCGCCAATCCAGACATCCTCGCCGTCGAAGGTGACGACGCCGTCAAGAGCAAAACCTCGATGAGCTTTGAGCCACAGACTTAGGGGCCAGACGCCGAGACTTAGCAGAGCGAATGCCATCATTTGCCAGTTGCCCGAGGTGAACCCTTGAAACGCGCCAAATATTACCGATGGCAGAAACCAGAGACCTTGCATAAAAGAAGAATGGGCCACCGAGATCTACTCGATGACCCAGACTCCGGAAATTGTGGAGAGATTAGTCTCCGATGTATGACATCACGTGCTTGATGCGGGTGTAGTCCTCGAAACCATACTGGGAGAGGTCCTTGCCATAGCCAGAATGACGGAAACCACCGTGAGGCATTTCGGCAACCAACGGGATGTGGGTGTTGATCCAAACGCAACCGAAGTTGAGCCCCTTCGAGAAGCGCATTGCGCGGGTGTGATTCTGAGTCCAAATCGACGAGGCAAGGCCATACTGGACGTCATTTGCCCAGCGCATCGCCTCGGCGTCATCCTTGAATTTCTGAACGGTCGTAACCGGACCAAAAATTTCACTCTGGATGTGCTCGTCGGTCTGCTTGAGGCCGGAAAGCACGGTTGCCTCGTGGTAGTAACCCTCGACTCCGATTCGCTTGCCACCGACTTCGATGCGAGCGTGGTCAGGCAGTCGGTTAATGAAGCCTTCGACGCGCTCCAGCTGGCCTGCATTGTTCACCGGGCCAAACAAGATGTCCTCGCGGCTTGGGTCACCGGTAATCGCGTTTGCCTTAACCTCGGCGACGAGTAGTGCGATGAAGTCATCGTGAACCGATTCATGAACCAGGATGCGGGTTGCCGCAGTGCAGTCTTGGCCAGCGTTGAAGTAGCCGGCGATGGCAATTTGAGCTGCAGCCTTCTGGAGGTCTGCATCTTCAAACACAATTACCGGAGCCTTGCCACCCAACTCGAGGTGGACGCGCTTTAGGTCGCTAGCGGCTGACTTGGCAACTTCCATGCCGGCGCGAACGGAGCCGGTGATTGACACCATCTGAGGGATTGCGTTCTCGATCATTGCGCGACCGGTGTCGCGGGTTCCGGCGACAACGTTGAAGACGCCCTTAGGTAGGAACTCGCTAGCAATCTCGGCCAACAACAGGGTGGAGGCCGGGGTGGTGTCTGAAGGCTTGATGACCACCGTGTTTCCCGCAGCGATGGCTGGAGCAAACTTCCAAACCGCCATGTTTAGTGGGTAGTTCCAAGGGGTTACCTGACCGATTACTCCAATTGGCTCGCGGCGAATCCAGGATGTGTGGTCGCGGGCATATTCGCCAGCTGACTTGCCTTCTAGGTTTCGGGCCGCACCGGCAAAGAAGCGAATCTGGTCGACTGATGGAGCCATTTCATACTCGACCAGAGTGCTGCGTGGTTTACCGGTGTTTTCTGATTCAACGTCTGCGGCTTCTTCGGCGCGCGCCTCGAGTGCATCCGCGATGCGGAACAGAGCCAACTGGCGCTCGCCAGGCGTGAAGTTGCTCCACTCTTCGAACCCGGCTGCGGCCGCCTTATAGGCTGCATCAACATCTGCTGCGGATGAGACGGGAGCGGTTGCGTACACCTGACCGTTAGCCGGGTTGATCACATCGCTGGTTTCCCCAGACTTTGCCTCAACGTATTCTCCGTTGACAAAATTTTGTAGTTTTCGAACCGACATAGCCGCTCTCTCCTTCGAGTTGATGTTCATATTGTGCGCCTAATCCGCATTTCGAAGCAAATCAGGTCGATTTGATTTCATTTCAGTATCAAAAAGGCGAATCACCTGCGGATTCATTTGCTAAATGGCATTTTCACTGACAAAATCGAACCATGTCTAGGGTCGCACGTACTAAATCAAGTCAGCTGGACGATGTATCTAAATTGATCATCGAACAACTGCAACTTGACGGTCGTCGGTCATACTCGGAGATTGGCAAGGCGGTAGGCCTGTCAGAGGCCGCGGTTCGCCAGCGCGTTCAGAAACTCACCGAGTCGGGAGTCATGCAGGTTGTGGCGGTCACCGACCCAATGCAGCTTGGTTTTTATAGACAGGCCATGATCGGGGTTCGATGCGGCGGAGACACCCGCGAAATCTCAGAATCCCTAGCAGAAATGCCCGAGGTTGACTATGTGGTCATGACCGCTGGAAGTTTTGACATTTTGGTTGAGGTGGTGTGTGAGAACGATGATGATCTCATCGCGCTGCTCAATTCAAAGATCCGGACACTGCCCGGAGTGACATCTACCGAAACGTTCGTGTATTTGAAAGTTGCAAAGCAGGTCTACAACTGGGGAACCAGATGATTCCCCTGAAAACCCCTATGTAAAGAGTGATATCAAATGGCTATCTGGAATCGAAAGAAAGCAGAAACCGCCACCCCGCTACTCGACGCTCGCAAGGCCGGACGAGAAGCAACCCCCGAAATGCTGCAGCAGGCTGCCAAAGACAACATGTTCTTGCAGTTCACCCGCCACAGCCCTTTCTACACAAAGAACGGTGAAATTCCGATCATCACGCACGCCCAGGGTCACCACTTCTGGGATCAGAACGGCAAGCGTTATTTCGACGGCATTTCGAGCCTCTTTGCAGTTAACGCTGGCCACGGGCGCGAGAAACTCGCGGAGGCCGCGGCCAAGCAGATGCGTGAACTCGACTACTTCCCACTTTGGTCACACGCGCACAAACCAGGCATCGAGCTATCGGAACGCTTACTCTCATATGCGCCGAAGAACCTTTCGCGCGTCTTCTTCACCACCGGTGGTGGTGAGGCTAACGAGACCGCCTGGAAGCTTGCCAAGCAGTACTTCAAAATTCAGGGCAAGCCGATGAAGCACAAGGTTTTGACTCGTTCGGTGGCCTATCACGGCACCTCACACGGAGCCTTGTCGATGACTGGCATTCCATCCATGAAGAAGCAGTTCGAGCCATTGGTTCCATCAACCTTCCGGGTACCAAACACAAACTGGTACCGCGCACAGGATCAGTTCGCCACCGAAGAAGAGTTTGGTCTTTGGGCAGCTGACCGTGTTGAAGAAATGATTCAGTTCGAAGACCCAGACACAGTAGCGATGTTCGTGCTCGAGCCGGTTCAGAACTCTGGCGGCTGCTTCACTGCTCCAAAGAGCTACTTCAAGCGTGTTCGCGAGATTTGCGACAAGTACGACGTGCTCATCGTCGCCGATGAAACCATCGACGCTTTCGGTCGTGTTGGCGAGATGTTCGCATCGAACCGCTACGACTTCCAGCCAGATATGTTGGTCTGCGCCAAGGGCATGAGCTCGGCATACGCTCCGATTGGTGCTTTGTTGGTGGCTGAGAAGCTGTTCGAGCCGTTCAAGCACGGCACCGAGATCTTCCCGCACGGCTACACCTACAGTGGCCACCCGGTTTCGGCCGCCGTTGCACTAGCCAACCTAGACATCTTTGATGAAGAAGACCTAGTGGGCAACGTGCGTCGCAACGAGGGCGAGTTCCGACGCACCCTTGAGAAACTGAAGGACATCGACATTGTTGGCGACGTTCGCGGCGAAGGTTACTTCTGGGCCATCGAGCTAGTCAAAGACAAGAACACCAAGGAGACCTTCAACGACGCCGAGTCAGAGCGTCTGTTGCGCGGCATCTTGTCACACCGCATGTTCGAAGAGGGGCTCTACTGCCGCTCTGACGACCGTGGGGACCCGGTAGTCCAGCTGGCCCCGCCGTTGACCATCGGCCGTGATGAGTTCAATGAAATCGAGCAGATCTTGCGCGGTTGCTTGATTGAAGCTCAGCGAGCTCTGTAAGCCAGTTATCCACCACAAGTTTGAACGCCGATTCTCTCAACAGAGTCGGCGTTCATGCTTTAATCGGAGCACCGCTCCCCTAGCCTCAAAGAATGAAGAAAATGACTGAAGAAGCCACCCGTTGCTTTGACTCACCGATCGGCAAGATCTTTATGAAGGCCCGCAACAATAAGGTTGTTTACTTAACAATGGGTGGGCCAGCGGTTCCCAACTTTGGCAACGCCAAGGTGCTCGATACTGCCGAAAGACAACTCAAAAACTTCCTCGCTGGCAAGGGTCGCGTTTTGGACTTTGACGTTGAGCTCAAGGGCACCGAGTTTCAGCGAGCGGTATGGGACGAAATCAGAAGGATCGGCTTTGGCGAGACCAAAACCTATGGAGAAATCGCTGAAGCTATTGGCCGACCCAAAGCAGTGCGTGCGGTCGGCGGAGCGGTTGGCGCAAATCCTGTACCTCTAATCGTTGGCTGCCATCGAGTGCTCGGCACCTCAGGCAAAATCACAGGCTATTCGGGCGGCGACGGCTTGCCTACCAAACGCTGGCTCCTGGCCCTAGAGGGCCTGAAAGCCAAGGAATAGATTGAGCTTCGTTCGGCAATTCGAAGACGGTCTCGAGCGGTGCTCGTGGCTGAACAACGACGCTCTCTACATTCGGTACCACGACGAAGAGTGGGGTGTTGAGGTTCGTGGCGATCGCGAGTTATTTGAGCGCATAACACTTGAAGGTTTTCAAGCTGGCTTGTCTTGGCTTTCGATTCTGAAACGTCGCGACGGTTTCCGTGAGGCCTTTCACGACTTCGATCTCGCTTCGGTCGCCGCGATGACGGCAAGCGACGTCGACCGCCTAATGCTGGACATCGGCATCATCCGAAACCGCGCCAAGATTCTCAGCACCATTCAGAACGCAAATATCATCCTTGGTATGCAGAGCAACGGAGAGAGCATTAGCGACCTGGTGTGGAGCTTCCAACCCGAAGTGCAGACGCGACCTGAGCGGGACTTCACTTGGCTGGCGACAAGCCCGGAATCCACTGCACTTAGCAAAGAGCTGCGCCTTCGAGGGTTCGGTTTCGTGGGCCCGACAACCATGTATGCCATGATGCAAGCGATCGGGATGGTCAAAGACCACGCGCCCGGATGCCATAAGCGATACTAAAGACATGTCGCTAAAACGCCTCGCATTAGGAATCGCCATCGTTCTCGCCATGGTTGGCTCGCTAACCTTGATTGCCGGGCTACTTGCACCTAGGCCACTAATTGCTCTGGGAAGTCAGACCCAATCCAAGGAGAGTCTTGCTGCTAGAGGATTCACTACCTCCTCAGACTCCAAGATGGCGATGATGCCATACATTTTTGAATACGTTGCTGGCCCTGAATTGAGCGATGTAGGTGGCCAAGGCAAGGTTTACGAACTGAAACTTGAGGGGTCTCCTGAACAAGTCTTGCAGCGTGCTGGTAAAGCATTCGGGCTAACGGGTGAGGTTAAGAAGAGCGCATACTGGTCGGCCGAAAACCCTAGCTACTTCATCGGCTCCGAAGACGGCACGAGTCCGAGCGTATCCATTTGGTGGAACGGCACTGG
>JAGNYY010000055.1 GCA_017984715.1 Rhodoluna sp. | reverse complement strand
CGGTCTTCGAAGTAGAAGCTAGATAGAACAGCGCGTAGACGAGCGCCCATCGTGATCTTGCCCTGTGCGTTCGGTCGAGCGAGAGTCGGCTGGTAATCCTTGAAGTCAACCAGCTTGTACTGCTCAAACGCGTCTAGAGGCTCGTGAACCTCGATGTACTCACCGTGTGGCATGCGAATGATACGACCAGACTCACGACCGTGCAGAGCGATTTCTCGGTCTTTGCGCTGAAGTGAGAGACATACTCGCTTGGTGATGATGAATGCGATGAACGGGCCGATGATCAACATGATCTGTAGCGCGGTCAAAACGTGGTTCATCGACATCAGGAAGTTTGTCGCGATCAAGTCGGTGCTTGCGCCAGCCCATAGAACTGCGTAGAAGGTCACACCAGCAGCACCGATTGCGGTGCGGGTAGGTGCGTTGCGAGGGCGGTCTAGAACGTGGTGTTCACGCTTGTCGCCGGTGACCCATGCCTCAAGGAATGGGTAGACCGCAACAACGGCTAGGAAGCCGACGCCGACGATCATCGGAAGCAAAATGTTCCAGGCCCAGGTGACGCCACCAGCAGTGACCTCTAGGTGGCTAGGAGCAAGTCGCAATGCGCCATCTAGGAAGCCGATGTACCAGTCAGGCTGGGTACCAGCTGAAACCGGAGATGGGTCATAGCCACCGTAGTTCCAGACCGGGTTGATGGTGAAGGTAGCTGAGATCAGCATGATCACACCGAAGACGATGAAGAAGAATCCACCGGCCTTAGCCACGTAAACAGGCATAAGCGGGTAGCCAACTACGTTTGCGTCGGTGCGACCCGGGCCTGAGTAGTGGGTGTGCTTGTGAATAACAACCATGAATAGGTGGATCACGATGAAGATCAAGATAAGCGCTGGGACCAACAAAATGTGTAGGCCGTACAGTCGGGCAACGATGGTCTCACCAGGGAACTCGCCACCGAACAGAAGCGATGAACCATAGGCTCCAACTACTGGGATGCCCTTGATCATGCCGTCGATGATGCGAAGACCGTTTCCTGAAAGAAGGTCGTCAGGGAGTGAGTAGCCGGTGAAGCCTGCAGCCATGCCCAGTACGAACAGCATGAAGCCAACTACCCAGTTGATTTCGCGAGGCTTACGGAATGCTCCGGTGAAGAACACGCGTAGCATGTGCAGGCCAGCGGCAGCCACGAATAGCAGTGCTGACCAGTGGTGAACCTGGCGCATAAGAAGACCACCGCGCACCTCAAATGAGATGTCGAGGGTCGATGCGTATGCGATTGACATCTCGGCACCCTTTAGCGGGCCGTAAACGCCGTCGTAGATGACCGGGGTCATTGCAGGCTGGAAGAAGAAGGTCAGGAAGGTGCCTGAAAGTAGCAAAACGAAGAAGCTGTATAGAGCAACTTCACCAAGCATGAATGACCAGTGGTCGGGGAAGATCTTGCGGCCGAATTCCTTGAGGATTCCGGCAACCCCGACGCGCTCGTCGAGGTAGTTAGCGGTTCCGGCTAGGAAACCGCCCTTTTTCTGAGTGTCTACAGCAGTGCTCATTTTTAACGCTCCCAGAAGCTAGGGCCGACAGGCTCGGTGAAGTCGCTCTGCGCGATTAGGTAACCCTCTGCATCGACTGCAATAGGCAGCTGAGGAAGTGGGCGCGATGCTGGGCCAAAGACAACCTTGCACTCGTCAGTGACGTCAAAGGTTGACTGGTGGCATGGGCAAAGCAGGTGGTGGGTTTGCTGTTCGTAAAGAGCAACCGGGCAACCCACGTGGGTGCAAATCTTGCTGTAAGCAACGATGCCGTCGTACGACCAGCTCGCTCGCTCTGCAGACTCCTTGATGTCCTTAGGGTCAAGGCGAACCAAAAGAACGGCAGCCTTAGCCTTCTCTTCTAGCTTGTGGTGTTCTAGTTCAGCTAGACCTTCTGGGATTACGTGAAAGACAGAACCCAGAGTGACATCAGATGCCTTGATTGGCAGACCTGATGGATCCTTGGTGAGGCGAGTGCCCTTCTTCCACATGGTGTGACGAAGGGTGTCCTTTGGGTTCGGACCGAGGTCACCAAAGAAGAAGATTGCAGGTAGCGGGAAGAATGCTAGGGCACCGTACATCGAGCGGCGGATTAGCTTACGACGTGAGAAGCCAGATTCGCTGTCAGCTAGCTTGATGATTTCAATGGCACGGGCGCGAACTGCCTCGCTGCCACGAGTTTGGTGGCGCTCTTCGGCAACTTCAGCATCTGGCATGAGGGTCTTGGCCCAGTGCACAGCGCCGAAGCCGATTCCGAAGAGACCAAGGGTGATTCCGAGACCCATGAACAAGGTGTTGTTTCGGACAGTGCCTAGGTCATCGCTTAGTGGGAAAGCGAAGTAAGCGTAGATGGAGAAAATCGAGCCCAACACCGATGCTAGGAACATCGCAGAAACCTGACGAGCGGCAGCCTTCTCGTGCTTGACGCTCTTGTCGGTCATTCTGACACGGTGAGGCTCTAGACCTGGGTCGGCCACCTTGTCAGGTGCAACAACAGCCAAACCGGCTGAATAGTCGTGCTCAGGCTCGTGTGAACCCTTCCCAGATGCGATGCTCTTGCTGTCGCTCACTGATTACTCCCTTTAGTTGGTAAAAACTAGAAACTTAGTTGGATTTGGCGCCGAGCCAGATGGTGATCGCGATGATGAAACCGAGAACGAAGATCCAGATGAAGAGACCTTCAACCACTGGGCCAAGGCCAGCTAGCTCATAACCACCGGCTGATGGGTTGGTCTGAACATAGGTCAAGTAGGTGATGATGTCCTTCTTGTCAGTAGGAGTCAAGTTGGCATCGTTGAAGACAGGCATGTTCTGAGGACCGGTGAGCATAGCTTCGTAAATGTGCTCAGCCTTCACCTTCATGAGGTTCGGCGCATACTTACCCTGGGTTAGCGCACCACCAGCACCTACGGCGTTGTGGCACATTGCACAGTTGATGCGGAAGAGTTCCCCACCACGCTCGGAGTCACCATTTGCTGCGATCTGCGCTGCGGTTGGAACCTCAGGCCCAGGCGCCAATGAAGCAACATATGCTGCCATGGCATCGGACTGCTCCTGAGTGAACTGAACCGGCTTTACCATAAGCTGTGGGCCAGAAGCCTGGCCAGGCATGCGACCGGTTTCAACCTGGAACGCTACCGCTGCGGCTCCAACACCGATGAGGCTTGGAGCATTGACGGTTCCTTCTGCGTTCTTGCCGTGGCAGCTCGCGCAGTTAGATAGGAAAAGCTTGCGTCCTTCGTCAACCTGCGCTGCGCTAGCGGCTGCCGAGGTAGGGGAGACGGTCTCTACGGCTGCGGTTGCGGCTGCATAGCCACCACCGCTAACTGCTAGGCCGGCTGCGATGACCAGGATTGCCGCCATTGGGTGACGACGTGCACCGTTAGCGTTTCGCTTCATGAAAGCCATAACCAAGTTCTCCGTTTTTTATTTCAGTACGTAAACGATTAGGAATAGGCCGATCCAGACGACATCGACGAAGTGCCAGTAGTAAGACACGACGATTGCGCTGGTTGCCTCAAAGTGACCGAATTTCTTGGCTGCATAGGTGCGGCCAATGATGATCAAGAAAGCGATTAGACCACCGGTCACGTGCAAAGCGTGGAAGCCGGTGGTGATGTAGAAGGCGCTGCCGTATGAGTTGGCATCGAGTGCAACTCCCTCAGAAATCAGGGTTGCGTACTCCCAAACCTGACCGGCAACGAAGACCGCGCCGAGTAGGTAGCTCAAGAAGAACCACTCGACCATTCCCCACTTGACAGGGGATAGGCCGGTTGCGCGAGGCTGAAGGCGCTCTGCAGCGAAAACACCGAACTGAGCGGTGAACGATGACGCCACCAGGATCAGGGTGTTCACGAGTGCGAACGGAACGTTCAGAATCGCGGTGTCGTGGGCCCAAATCTCAGGCGAGTTGGCGCGCAGGCTGAAGTACATTGCGAACAAGGCCGCAAAGAACATCACCTCGCTGCCGAGCCAAACGATTGTTCCTACCGAGGTGGAACTAGGGCGATTGATTGCAGGCTGCGTCAAAGTAGTCGAAGACATGCTTAAATACTAACCCCGCGAGGGTTGGCAATCGTTCAAAAAACGCCGTTTTTCTCGGCAATTTCGGGCAATAAACTTGTTGTCATGACTAGCGCACTGAACTGGCCCGCGATTCTCGGCAAACTCCTGCTCGGGAACCACCTCGAACGCGTCGAAGCCAACTGGGCAATGCGTGAAATTATGTCTGGTGATGCCACCGAAGCGCAGGTGGGCGCATTCATGATGGCTCTTCGCGCCAAGGGGGAGACCGTCGATGAGCTCTCAGGTCTGGTCGACATCATGTTGCAAAACGCCGTGATACTCGGCACTGGGCCAGACGCGGTTGACATCGTTGGCACCGGAGGCGATCTTTATGGCACAGTGAACATCTCGAGCATGGCGTCTATCTTGACCGCCAGCACCGGCATACCAGTAATGAAGCATGGTTCACGGTCGGCATCGGGCAAAACCGGTTCATCCGAGATGCTCGAAGTGCTTGGAGTTCGACTTGATTTGTCGCCAGTTCGAGTTGCCGAAATCTTCAAGGAATGCGGCATCACGTTTTTCTTCGCGCCAGTGTTCCACCCTGCGATGCGCCACGTGGCGCCAATTCGCAAGCAACTTGGGGTTCCGACGACGTTCAACTTCTTAGGACCACTTGCCAACCCAGCCCAGCCAATCGCTACTTCGCTCGGAGTGGCAAACCCGTTCGTAGCACCCTTGATGGCGGCCGAAATGGCTGCACGAGGCCGCACCGCTCTGGTTTTTAGGGGCGAAGATGGCCTCGACGAGCTAACCACCACCGGCACGAGTCACATTTGGCAGGTATCCGGGGGAGAGGTCAGTGAATTCAACCTCGACCCAAGCAAGTTCGGTCTTAAGCGGGCATCAATCGATGACCTAATCGGAGGGGATGCTCAGGCGAATGCTGAGACAACAAACCGTCTTTTTGCCGGTGAGACCTCCGGAAAGTTCTCCGCCATCCGTGACATTGTGATTTTGAACGCTGCCGG
>JAGNYY010000054.1:3852-5099 GCA_017984715.1 Rhodoluna sp. | reverse complement strand
ACGAGCGCGGCGATTTGCTGCTTAGGAAGACCGGCTACGGTGCTCGCCACTGATTTTGGTTGGCTGAGGCTATCGGCAAGGTCGAAGAAATCGAGCAAGCCAGAGCTATTCACCATGCGCTGTGAAATGACCGCTTTCAGGTCATCATCGCTTGCTCGGCGAAGCGCCGAAGCAATGCGAAGCAGTTCGCTCATGAAATTAGTCAGCCGCGTTCTCGCGTGCGCGACGTCGGAGGCTAACAATCAGAAGCGCAATGATGCAACCAGCACCCGCGATCAAACCGATTTGTGGATAGAACACCAATATCGGCATCAGTGAAGTTGATGACAATGAAAGTAGAAGGGTCACAACCATTACCAGGATCGAGGTTCCGATCAACCCCACCGCCATAAACGCAAGGATGTTTTCCAGGCGCGAACCCGCTGATTTGTTAGAAGTTTGAGTCTCTTTAGCCATCCTTCTAGGATACCTTGGCTAAACGACCAATGACCCTTGTAAAATAAAGGTTTGCTACAAAGAAAGAGGTCCACATGCCTACCGGCAAAGTCAAGTTCTTCGACGAAGACAAGGGTTTTGGTTTCATCGCATCTGACGATGGCAGCGAAGTCTTTTTGCACATCAGCGCACTTCCGGCTGGCACCACCTCAATCCGCCCAGGCAGCCGCGTTGATTTCGGCATCGTTGATGGCAAGCGCGGCGCGCAGGCCTTGTCAGTTCGTGTTTTGGACGCGCCACCTAGCTTGGCAAAGTTGAGCCGTAAGCCGGCCGACGAAATGGCTTTGATTGTTGAAGATCTCATTCGCTTGCTAGACCACCTCGGTGGCGGTTTGAAGCACGGCAAGTATCCAGAGTCATCAAACGGCAAGAAGATTGCGAGCCTGCTTCGCAAGTTGGCTGACGAGCTGGATGCCTAAGACTCTCGACAACAAAACTGCTGCTTACAACGCTGCCGTTGAGGCATCATCGCGAAATGCAGTCGGTTTCTTTATCGAGTCGATCGAAGAAGACGAAGGTGTAGTCACCTACCTATTCGAAGGCAAGTTGAAAGGCTATGTTGGCTGGCGTTGGTCAGTCAGCGTTTTTCAGTCTGATGAAGAAAGCCCAGTCACTATCTCGGAAGTGCTCTTAGTTCCAGGACCAGATTCTTTGGTAGCACCTGATTGGGTGCCTTGGTCGGAGCGTTTGGCTGACTACAAGGCACTTCAGGCAGAGCTCGAAGCTCAGGCTGCTCTCGACGCAGAAGAGGC
>JAGNYY010000054.1:0-3752 GCA_017984715.1 Rhodoluna sp. | reverse complement strand
TCTGACGAAGTTGACTCAGCGCTTGCGGACGTGGAAGAGGGCGTAGAGCCCGAGGCCGATTCCGGCAAGACACGTAAGCGTCCAAGATTCTTGCGCCGCAGGAATCGCGGAGCCGGCAAAAAGAAGAACGACGAGAGCTAGGCTCCACAAAACTAGCCCAACCGAAATGGCCAACTTCGCATTGGTCTTCACCGGCTGCGGGTCTGGCTTTCGCTCAGAATCCTTGATGTAGAACTTCATGTCGCTAGCCTAAGCCAGCTGGCCAACCACGTAGTCGATTGCCTGTGTGAGTTTTTGCACGTCAGCCAGATCGGTTGCTGTGAAAGTTGCCACGCGAAGCTGGTTGCGACCTAGCTTGCGGTAAGGGTCGGTGTCGACGATTCCGTTTGCGCGCAAAACCTTGGCTACTGCTGCAGCATCAACAGCCTCATCGAAGTCGATGGTCACAACCACCTGAGAGCGGTGTTCTGGGTTGGCAACGAATGGTGTTGCGAAAGCAGAAGCGTCAGCCCAGTCGTAAAGGTGTGCCGAGGCAGCCTTAGTTCGAGAGTCAGCCCAAGCCAAGCCTCCGTTTGCATTCATCCAGTCGATTTGCTCGGCTAGGAAGAATAGCGTTGAGATTGCCGGAGTGTTGAGGGTCTGGTTCAGACGCGAGTTGTCGATTGCGGTCTTAACGCTCAAAAACTCTGGGATGTAGCGGTCGCTGGCCGCAATTCGCTCTGCGCGCTCGACTGCAGCAGGTGACATCAGTGAGAACCACAGGCCGCCATCCGAGGCGAAGTTTTTCTGAGGTGCGAAATAGTAGACATCGGTTTCTAGTGGGTCAAAGTCGATGCCGCCGGCGGCTGAAGTTGCATCGGTGAAAAACAGTGCGCCCTGGTCTGCACCAGGCAATCGCTTGACCGGAGTCACCACACCGGTCGAAGTTTCGTTCTGAGCGTAGGCATATGAGTCGACGCCGGCCTCGGCCTGCAGTTCGAGACGTGAACCTGGCTCACCGTTAATCACGGTTGGCTTCTGAAGCCAAGGGTTGGTGAGTGCGGTTGCAAACTTTGAACCAAATTCTCCATGAACTAGGTTTTGCGCCTTGCTCTCGACTAGCGAGAAAGCGGCAGCATCCCAGAATGCAGTCGAACCGCCGTTGCCAAGCACGATTTCATAGCCGGTCGGGTTGTGGAACAGCTCCATCAATCCCTCTTGCACGCGCTTGACCAAGTTCTTAACCGGGGCCTGACGGTGCGAGGTGCCCATTAGGCGCGCGCCCTCGACGCTGAACGCGGCGATCTGTTCTTGACGAACACGTGAAGGGCCGCAACCAAAGCGACCGTCAACTGGCAAAAACTCGGCAGGGATGATGATTTCAGGCATGACCCAAGTTTACCTGACCGCTAACCCGCAGCAGGCGCGCTAATCTGGTTACAAACGAGCGAAATGGAGGCATTTGTGAGCGATCTGATTGACACCACAGAGATGTATCTCCGCACCATTCTTGAGCTCGAAGAAGAGGGGCAGATTCCAATGCGAGCTCGCATTGCTGAACGCTTGGACCAATCTGGCCCCACTGTCTCGCAGACGGTTGCCCGAATGGAACGCGACGGCTTAGTTGTCGTGAGCGGCGATCGGCACCTTGAACTGACGCAGCAGGGCCGTCACGAAGCCATCTCGGTCATGCGAAAACATCGAATTGCTGAGCGTTTGCTTGCCGACATCATCGGTCTCGAATGGGAACTCGTGCACGAGGAGGCTTGTCGCTGGGAGCACGTGATGAGCGAAACTGTTGAGCGCAAAATTTTGACGATGCTGGACACCCCGGATGTCTCGCCGTACGGAAATCCGATTCCAGGACTCGCAGAACTCGGTTTTCAAACCAATGCGAACTTCAAGGATGGCGTTGTCTCGATTCTTGACCTACCGAAGTCGATTGCCGAGCAGAGCACCTTCGTTCTAAAGCGCATCGGCGAGCCTGCGCAACTCGATGTTGAATTTTTGGCGCAGCTGCGCAAACTGTCTTTGCTTCCGGGCGCGAAGATTCAACTGGAATTTCGTGATCGAAATGTTTTGGTCACACCTGCGGGTGAAAAGGATGGCCTTGAGCTAAGTAATGACTTGGCTATGCACCTTTTCGTCGAGTCTTAGAAAAGTCGCTCGAGAACCCTTTCAGAGAACTTTCAGCCAGGTTCGGGTAAACTTGAGCTCTGCACAAAATAAGCCCTGGAGGTTTAGTCTTGGCAAACAAAGCCACCGGTAGACACCGCGCAGATGTTGAAATCAACGTCCTCGAATCATTCGAGTTGCGCAGCCGTCGATCGATTCGCGAATCGGAGAGGGCTCGATTGTCGCGCCTTGCTCGCAAACAAGCGAAGAAACTGGCGAAGTTGCAGGCAGCAGAAAAGGCAGCAAACCCAGAACGCGCCCAGGCCGTTTCGTCAGGTAGATATCTGGTTAGAGCGCAGCGAAAGATCAAGTTCTATCAGCGACGCGGCTTTCGCAACAGCGTAAACATGGCCGTTGCATCCGGCCTTTTTGCAACCTTTGCGTTGCCGGCATATGCCTACAGTCCGGAAGATGCTGCGATGTCGCGCTTTTCCACCACCGATGCCCAGGCCATTGCATCGGCTGCAGACACTCAGAACCTAACTGTTGCCGCGGTGAACACGGTCAAATATGCCCGTGGAAACTACGAGTCAGCCAACGCGAACGAGATTGCGCGCCAAGAAACTTTGAACGCCTATCGCACTTACACCGGGCCAACTGCGGCTGACTACATCTTGAACCCTCCTTATAGCAAGCTCGACGGAGCAACCATCCTGAAAGTCGCCGCCAAGTATGTTGGCACTCCTTATGTCTTCGGCGGCGAAACCCCTCGAGGCTTTGACTGCTCCGGCTACGTGGCGTTCGTGTTTGCTCAGTTCGGTATCGCCCTGCCTCACTCGGTTCACGGCCAGAACCGAATGGGAATCTTGATTAGGCCGGAAGATGCGTTGCCTGGCGACTTGGTCGTCATGGATGACCTCGGCCACGACGGAATTTACGCGGGCAACGGAAACTTCTATCACGCCCCTCGCCCTGGTGACTATGTGAAGTTGGCCCCGATTTACACCAGCCGCATTCACTTCGTTCGTCTCGGCACGAACTAAATTCTCGTGCCGAGTTTGATAACACTTGGCTAAATTTTCTTAAAACACGCGAGTTCGACGCGCCAAATTACTCGAGCCGGTCATAATCTGTTGCTAAGAACAACCGAGCAATTGGATTGGGGTTTGAAATGCGCCTAAAGTGCCCTTGTCAATCTCCACGCCTTGTTCAACAACAACTTGATAGCTAATCGCGTCGCCAGCAATGGTGGCGCTTTTTTTATTTGAGAGGGTTTTGATGCGAACGCTGGTTCTAAATGCGGGGTATGAACCACTTGCGGTGGTGTCTTTCAAACGAGCTCTAATCCTTGTCTTAAATAACAAAGCAACGATTCTTGCGGGTGCGCCAGAGGCAACTGTTCATTCGGCCAGCGAAGAGTATGAATTGCCCTCGGTAATTCTTTTGTCACGCTATGTTCGCATCCCTGGAAGTCGGAATGTTCCGGTCTCGCGCCGGGGAGTGCTGCGCCGAGATGGGCACTCTTGCGCCTACTGTTCGAGGCCAGCTAACACAATCGATCACGTTCAACCACGGTCAAAGGGAGGTCGTGACACCTGGGAAAACCTAGTTGCCTGCTGCTTCGCTTGCAATAACCGCAAGGGCGATAAGACTTTGGA
>JAGNYY010000053.1 GCA_017984715.1 Rhodoluna sp. | reverse complement strand
GCGATTGGAGTGCTCAAAACTGTGCTGGTGTGGTCTAGCAGCCAAGGGCCGAAGTCCTTGTTCTTTATGCAGCTCTTGAGCTCATCGGTCGCCGCAATCTGAACCTCGGCAAGATCAGCCACTAGCTCGTCGTTGCTAGGCCCAGCGGTTCCTTCTGCCGGCTGCTTTTCGAAAAGCAGTGCGTTGTAGTCAAAGAAGCTGTTTGGCGCATACTCGGCAACACAAATCGCCGCGTTACCGGCACGGCTTGAATACTCGTTAGGGGTGCCGCGACCATCCAAGAAAGAAAGCGGGCGGATCTCAAGAGTGGCTGCACCCGTGTTTACCCAGTTCTTCAACTGTGACGAGTTTGGAACCTCGAACGCCTGACAGATTGGGCACTGGTAGTCCATGTAAACCACGATGTGTGGCGGGGTTGCGGTGCCGGCGGTTGCTGCCGGCGCTGGGGTTGGGGTGTAGGTTGCGGTGAAAACCTCAAGACCGGTTCCCATCTTTACTCCGCCTTCAGCGGTGAGGTTCGCCGGAGCATTTGCAGAGGCAGGGCTTCCAGAGTTTGACGCAATCGCGCCAACCACAATCGCAACAGCGGCAATGATTACCGCTGCAATTCCAACCTGTAGGCCGAGACGCTTGCGACGTTCGCCCTTTTTCTGCTGCTCACGAAGAGCTTTGGCCTTGGCACGCGCTTCTTCTCGCTGCTGGTTGCGGGTAGGTCGGTTGTCGTTTGAAGTCATGAATCCCTCGCTCGTAATGTCTCGATTTGATTTCGGACAGCTTTTCTATCCTAGGCGAAGGCGCTGAGACTGGCATAATGGGTTTATCCGGCATCCCTGCTGGATTTCTATCACTATGGATCGTCCGGCACGTACCTGCCGGTGAAGGAAAAGAAAAAATGGCATCAGTAACATTCGATGACGCAACTCGCCTGTACCCAGGCGGCGTGCGCCCAGCTGTAGACAAGATCAACCTAGAAATCGCCGATGGTGAATTTCTAGTTCTAGTTGGTCCTTCAGGCTGTGGAAAGTCAACCACCCTGCGCATGCTTGCAGGTCTAGAAGAGGTCAACGCAGGTCGCATCCTGATCGGTGACCGCGATGTAACCCACGTTCCGCCTAAGGACCGCGACATCGCAATGGTTTTCCAGAACTACGCTCTTTACCCACACATGACCGTTGCCGAGAACATGGGCTTCGCTCTAAAGATTGCCGGTGTTGCCAAGGAAGAGCGTGCAGCGCGCGTTCTAGAGGCCGCAAAGCTACTTGACCTAGAGCCATACCTAGCTCGCAAGCCAAAGGCCCTTTCTGGTGGTCAGCGTCAGCGTGTAGCAATGGGTCGTGCGATCGTTCGCAAGCCTCAGGTGTTCCTCATGGATGAGCCTCTTTCAAACCTTGACGCGAAGCTTCGCGTTCAGACTCGCACCCAGATCGCTTCACTTCAGCGTCGCCTAGGTGTAACCACCGTTTATGTGACCCACGACCAGGTCGAAGCTATGACCATGGGTGACCGCGTTGCAGTTCTAAAGGATGGCCTACTTCAGCAGGTTGCAACCCCTCGCGAACTATACGAAAACCCAACCAACGTGTTCGTTGCAGGATTCATTGGCTCACCTGCCATGAACCTTCTCCAGCTTCCAATCGTTGATGGTGGAGTCCAGTTCGGAAACACCGTTCTTCCGGTTGCAGCAAACATCCTTGCCAAGACCAAGGCGAAGAGCATCACCGTTGGTATTCGCCCTGAGGGTCTGCACGTGAGCGCAAACGAAGGCATCGAAGTTGATGTTGACGTTGTTGAAGAGCTTGGTGCAGACGGCTTCCTATACGGTCGCTCACACCTTGATGGTGCCGAGCAGGACATCACCGCTCGCGTTGATGGCCGCGTTCACCCACACAAGGGTGACACCGTGTTCCTAAAGGCCGAGGGTGGAATCGTCCACTTGTTCGACGTGGAAACCGGCGAGCGTCTTAACTAACAGTTGAGCTCACTAGATATAACGGCTGCCACGGTAGAGCCAGCACTGCTGGATCTACCGTGGCATTTGCCTTTAGAAGACTGGCCAACCGAAAACATCGCCGCTTTGCCCAAGGGCCTAAGCCGCCACACGGTTCGTTTTGCACACCTAAACAACCACGTAATCGCAATCAAAGAAACTTTGCCGGAACTGGCGAAGCGCGAGTACGACATGCTGAAGCAACTCCTAAAGCTTGATGTGCCTTGCGTAGAGCCATTCGCAATCATCAATGGGCGCGCGACTAGTGATGGCGAAGAGCTGCTCTCTGTGCTGGTTACTCGCCACCTCAAGTTCTCGCTTCCCTATCGAGCAATGTGGTCCCAGGGGCTTCGCCCAGAGACCGCAACCCGCCTCGTCGATGCGCTAGCTGTTTTGCTGGTTCGCCTGCACATTGCCGGGTTCTTCTGGGGTGACGTTTCGCTATCGAACACCCTGTTCCGACGCGATGCTGGCGCATTCGCCGCATACTTGGTCGATGCCGAAACTGGGCATTTATATGATTCGGGCCTTTCCAACGGTCAGCGCGAGAATGACCTCGAAATCGCCCGCATCAACATCGCCGGCGAGCTAATGGATTTGATCGCGAGTGGTAACGCCGCACCTGGGGTGGATGCGGTTGCCACCAGCGAGCGCATCGTAGCGAAGTACCGCGAGCTTTGGGTTGAACTAACCGGCAGCGAGACCTTCGAAGCAGCCGATCGCTGGAAGATCAACCGCCGCGTAGACCGCCTAAATGAGCTCGGCTTCGACATCGAAGAGTTGGCCATCAAAACCGATGCAAACGGCACCACCGTGCGTATTCAACCAAAGGTTGTTGATGCTGGGCACCATGCACGCCGCCTAATCCGCTTGACCGGTCTTGACGTTGAAGAGAACCAAGCTCGCCGCTTACTAAATGACCTTGACCAGTATCGAATCGAACACCCAAGACCGGGTGCAGATGAAGAAGTCTTGGCACACGAGTGGCTGAGCAACTCATTTGAGCCAGTCGTGACCGCGATTCCAAAGCACCTCTTGGGTCGCCTGGAGCCAGCAGAAATCTACCACCAGGTGCTCGAACACCGTTGGTACATGATGGAAAACCAGAAGCGTGATGTTCCGACCGCTGAGGCAGTCCAGTCATACATCGAAAATGTTCTGGTTAACCGTCGAGAAGAAGAGGCCTATCTAAGCCCGATGACCGAGGCGATTACGTTGCCTAACGCAGTTCCTTCAGGAACCATCGTGGTTGCAGAAGACGACGAAGAAATAGACTGGCGCGACCTGGTTTAGAACTGTTCAGCAGTTGTAAAAAAGAACCCCGACCTACTGGCCGGGGTTCTTTTGCATGTGCGAGATTACTTGCGCTTTAGCGCAGCGCGTCGCTTCGAGATTTCATAAAGAGAGACCGATGCGGCAATTCCTGCGTTGAGTGACTCAGTGTCACGAGCGATTGGAATCGAAAGAACCGCGTCACAGTTCTCAGTGACCAGGCGCGAAAGCCCCTTACCCTCAGAACCGACCACTAGCAATAATGGCTCAGTGGCCAGGTCGAAGTCTGGAAGCTCCATTGAGCCGCCGCCATCGAGACCGACCACGAACACTCCACGCTTCTTGAATTCCTTCAGGGTGTTGTTCAGGTTTGCAGCCAGAGCAACCGGCACTCGAGCTGCTGCACCTGCCGAGGTCTTCCAGGCCGATGCGGTCACACCGGTTGAGCGACGCTGAGGAAGAATGACTCCCTGGCCACCAAATGCGGCAACCGAACGGATGATTGCACCCAGGTTGCGCGGGTCGGTGATGCCGTCGAGAGCGACGAAAAGCGGCTTCTGGCCACGTGACAAGATCAGGTCAAGCATCTCCATTGGGTGCTGATACTTGTATGGCGGAACTGACAGAGCGATGCCCTGGTGAACAGAGTCAAAACCAGTCATTCTGTCCATCTCAGGACGAGTGATTTCGTTGACTGCGATTCCACGCGAGCCGGCTAGCTTGATGGCTTCCTTGACGCGCTCATCCATTTCGATTCGGGATGCGATGAACAAAGCGGTGGCAGGCACCTTGGCGCGAAGAGCTTCGACCACTGAGTTGCGGCCTGAAAGCACCTCGGATGCGTCGGCGGCCTTGGCTACGCGCTGACCCGAACGTGCGGCAGCACCACCTGAACCCGCAGTGCGAGCGGTCGGGGCAAGGAACTCACCGCGACGAATCGGGGTTGCGCCAGTTGCCTGCTTGTGCTTTTCAGCAGCAGCCTTAGCCTTGAAAGCCTTGTGATACGGGCGATCCTCAGCCTTCGGGGTTGGTCCGCGACCCTCTAGGGCCTGCTTTCCGTGGCCTCCGGTGCCAACCTTGCCGCCCTTTTTGCTTTTCGCCGCGCCTGGGCGTCTTGGTGTTCCAGCCATTTAATTAACACTCCAATGAGTTCCGTCGGCAGCATCTTCCAGCGTTATGCCGGCTGCCTGTAGTTGGTTTCTAATTGCATCTGATTTTGCAAAATCTTTATCGGTACGAGCCGCATTGCGGTCAGCGATGAGCGCCTGGACGAGTTTATCGAGAGCTTGTTCGTTGCCCGCTGAAACAGCCGAAGCAATAGCCCAATCCAGAGGATTGATGCCGAGAACCGTGGTCATGGCCAAAACCTCTGACAGCGAGAGCGCTAAGGCTACGTCTTCGCCAGAGTCTATCGCCGAGTTTCCGGTGCGAACAGCATCGTGAAGTGCGGCAAGCGCAGCGGGCATCGCCAAGTCTTCATCCATGGCCTGGGCGAAGGCGACAGGCAGCGCCGAACGAACTGCGCCAGCACCGAGCACAGGCGCTGAACCCAAGCGACGAATCGCCTTTTCAATAAAAGTTTCGATGCGTGACATTGCCGATTCGGCCTCGTCGAGAACACCCTCGTGATAGTCGAGCACCGAGCGATAGTGGGCCGAACCTAGGTAGTAACGTACGACGATTGGTCGAGCAGCAGCGAGCAGGTCGGCAGCAAAAATTGAGTTGCCTAGTGACTTCGACATCTTCTGACCAGAAACGTTCACCAGACCGTTGTGCAGCCAGTAGTTGGCAAACGCATCGCCGGCCGCCGAGCTCTGTGCAAGTTCGTTTTCGTGGTGTGGGAAGCGCAGATCTAGACCGCCGCCATG
>JAGNYY010000052.1 GCA_017984715.1 Rhodoluna sp. | reverse complement strand
CGGTTGACCTTTGGCACCTTGCCCAGGCATACGGGTGGGCTTATGCCCGAGTCGAAAACCTAGGGCAGCTGGATGACGCGCTTGCCCAAAAGGGCCGCATTCTGGTTGACGTTCGCCTTAGCTAAGCGCTTCGCGAATCGGTGAAAACTTAAGTTCCGTTTCGGCAAGCTCGGCCTCAGGCTCTGAACCGGCCACGATTCCGCAACCGGCAAATGCACGGATGCTGCGCAGCCCGCCCGCATCGCCCCCATCAATCTGGGCACCGCGCAGGGCAATCGCCCACTCGCCATCGCCATCCGCGCCGATCCAACCAACTGGCCCGGCATAGCGACCGCGGTCGAACGGTTCTAGTTCGGCTAGCAACTGCTGCGCCTCAAGTCTCGGCGTGCCGGCAACGGCTGCCGTTGGGTGCAGGGCGGCCGCTAGATCGAGAACCGAGGCTTCGTCGCGCAAAACGCCGTGAACGTCGCTGGCTAAGTGCCAAAGGTTTGGCAGGGCAAGGCTAAACGGCTTCGGGTCGGCGTCTACGTGCTCGCAGAATGGCGAGAGCGTCTGAACCAGAGAATCAACCGCGAAAGCGTGCTCGGTGGTGTTCTTTGCTGAAGCAGCCAGTGCCGCAGAAATTGCTTTGTCCACTTCTGGGTCGGTGCCGCGGCCCGCGGTGCCGGCAAGAACTCGTGCCGAGACTTGGCCGTGGGCAACGCGAACCAGCAGCTCGGGAGATGCGCCGAAAAGACCATCGACCGAATAGATCCAGCAGGTAGGGAATCTGGCTGACAACTTGGTGAGGCTGGCTCGGATGTCGTAATCGGCAGGAAGTTCGCCAACCAAATCGCGAGCCAAAACAACCTTTTCGAGTGAACCCGCCCCGATAGCGGCTACGGCTCGCTCGACCGAATCCTTGAAGCTTTCTGCGCTCTGGTTGCCCGGTCGGAGTGAAACGGGAGCGTTGGCAGCATATGTTGCTGCCTTCTGCCAAAACTTTTCGGCGCCGGCAAGGTCAACCGAGTGGCCATCCGCATCAAGCTCAACAGTGGTGAGCCAGGCTCGCCCATCGCGCACGCCGAGCAGAATCTTCGGCACAATCAGTGCACTCGCGGTGGTGCTTGAATCGGCGAAAGCGATGCTTCCAAAAGCCACGAGACCGCTGCCCGGTAGTTTGACCTGGTCGTCGATCACGGCTGTGGCTGCGAGCTCGCGCCACTTTGTCGAAAGGTCACGGATGCGATTTGGCCCGGATGCCTCGAGTCGAACTGCTTCGCCCCAGCCAACTAAGCCTTCACCGGCACGGATGTAGGCAAGCGGGTTTTCTGGCAAATGAGAAATTAGAGCGAGCCCGGCGCCTTCGAGAGCAACTGTGGAAAGGCGAAGCGGCATCCGTGCGCCTTTCTTGAGCGGCTGAGTGTTTTCTGTGAAACTCCGTATGCGTCTGGGTGGAGTCAACATCTATGGCTAACCTAAAAGTGAGCCTCAAAAATCCTAACCGCAATAGAAAAGGCAAAAAATGTCGATCGCGAAGAAAGCAGCAACCGCGTTGCTGGCTTTGCTGTTCGCGTCGCAAATATCGGTTGCGGCCATGGCCGAAGATTCCGAGTCTGATGACGAAGAAACTTCATACACGGTGCCAACCCGCCCGCTGAACCCAGAACCTAACTGGCGCAGTGGTCACGGCGAGCGGCCAAAGCGTCACAGTGACGACGACTTCCAAATTTCTGTTCCGCCGATGGTGATCACACCTGACCTCGACAACGAGGATGATGATGGTGAAGATGACGACGAAAGCTCGACAAAATCAGCATTCAAAGTTTCTCCTCCACAGGGTGGTCAGGAGATAGTCGGAACCGTGCCAGATGCGGCCGGCAACCAGCAGGTCATCTCACCAAACACTGCGGCATTCGACCCGAATGCCAATGAGCCAATAAACGTGCAGAACATTAACCCGACCAAGAAGACCCCGGCAGACGTTTTCATCGAGAGCGCCCAGGTTGGCGTTGGCGCCATGGCTGCCGGCGCAGCCATACTTGGTGTCACAGCGGCAGTGCGAGGTTCGCGGTTCCGTCGCCAGTCAAAAACTGATTTCATCTACGAAGTCGAAACCAAGGAATAACCCCTAACCTCGGCGGGTTCTGGCTAGCGACCCCGAAGGTAGGATTAACCTGTGAGCAAAGCAGATCTGGCCAAAAAACCAGCCGAAGTTGCGGCCATGTTCGACGAAGTGGCTCCGACTTACGACCTAACCAACGCACTTTTGTCATTCGGGCAAGACAGCCGCTGGCGCAAAATTGTGCGCGACGCGGTGTTCCCAGAAGCCGGTCAAAAGATTCTTGATCTTGCTGCCGGAACCGGCGCTTCATCGGCCGCATTCACCGGCCCGGGCATCCAGGTTGTTGCTGGCGACTTTTCTGAAGGCATGCTGGCCGTTGGCCGCAAACGCCACCCAGACATCGAGTTCGTGTTCGCCGATGCCACCAAGCTTCCATTCAAGGATGCCGAGTTCGACGCCGTCACCATTTCGTTTGGTCTTCGAAACGTGGTTGACGTCGAAAAGGCTCTCGCTGAGATGTATCGCGTGACCAAGCCTGGCGGCCGAATCGTAATCTGCGAATTCTCAAAGGTCACCAACCCGGCACTCGCACCTTTCTACAACCTTTATTTGAACAAGCTTTTGCCTGGTTTCTCGCGCATTGCGAGCAAGACGCCAGAGGCCTACTCATACTTGTCGGAGTCAATTTTGGCTTGGCCAAACCAGCAAGAACTTGGCTTGAAGATTTCCAAGGCCGGCTATGAGTCGGTTGCCTACCGCAACCTAACCTTTGGAATCGTTGCGGTTCACCGCGGTCTAAAGCCGAAGGCTGCCGCCAAGCCAAAGGCTGCCGCCAAGCCAAAGGCTGCCGCCAAGCCGAAGGCCGCCGCGAAACCAGGCGCCAAGAAAGATGCCCAGTGAGCCCAATTTCGCTTCCAAAACAGCTGCGCAAGGTTCAAGACCGCGCGCTCCTGAAGAACCTCGAAGCCGGTCTCGAGACCGTTGAGGTGCAGCTCAAGTCGGCAACAACCTATGCCGACTCGGTTGCAAAAAACCCTGCCCGTCACCTGGTTGATGCCGGTGGCAAGCGCATCCGGCCAGCCCTTGTTTTGCTCGCTGCCCAGTTGGGTGACCCAACCCGCCAAGCCGTCTATGACGCGGCAGTTGTGGTCGAGCTAACTCACCTGGCCACGCTCTATCACGATGACGTCATGGATGATGCCCCAACCCGTCGCGGAGTTCCTACCGCGCAGCATGTCTGGGGCAACTCGGTTGCGATTCTCACCGGAGACCTGCTTTTCGCTCGCGCATCTCAGGTTGGTTCGAACCTGGGTCAGGCCTCGCTGACCCTGCAGGCCGACACCTTCGAGCGTCTATGCCTCGGCCAGCTTCACGAGACTGTTGGCCCGACCGAAGGCCAAGACCCAATCGCGCATTATGTGCAGGTTCTGGCCGATAAGACCGGCTCCTTGATCGCGGCTTCCGCCCGCCTAGGCATCATGCTTTCGGGTGCACCCGCCGAGTATGAAGAGCCAATGCGAGTTTTCGGCGAAAAAGTCGGAGTCGCGTTCCAACTAATTGACGACGTTATCGACATCTCTGAAGCCGGTCCTTCTGGCAAGACCCCGGGAACCGACCTCCGCGCCGGGGTTCCGACCATGCCGGTGCTGTTGCTGCGCAAGGCTGCCGCCGCGGGTGACAAATCGGCTGCCGACCTACTTACCCTCATCGATGGCGACCTCAGCGAAGACAGCGTCTTGGCTTACGTGGTCAAGCGCCTTCGCGAGCACGCGGTTGCCGAGCAGGCATACAACGAGGCAAAGCGTTGGGCCGATGAGGCCGTCGAGGCAATCCAAGTTCTTCCAGCAGGTTCTATCCGTGACGCACTGGGCATGTTTGCTCAGGCTGTCGTAGACCGCCAGCAGTAGGTTCCATTGAGCATCAAGACCGAGCGCGCCAAGTCAGTACGCAGTGCACTGACCGCGATTTTCTTCCTTCAGGGTGTGCTCGGCACCGTGATAATTCCTCGTGTGCCAGAGCTCATCGAACAGATCGATGTGAACTTCACGGCTTGGGGAGCCATCCTTGGTTTCTCTGGCCTCGGTGCGCTGGTCGGGCTGATGTTTGCCAATCGCTACATCGTGCGTTTTGGTTCAAGGCGCGTTCTCGAGGTCAGTTCGGTCTCGTGGTCGCTGCTTCTAGTGTCTTTGCCGTTCATCGACAACGCTTGGATTTTCTTTTTAGTTCAGGCAGCCATGGCCTTCACCGGGTCATGCCTCAACATCGCACTAAACATGCAGGCGGTGGTTCTTCAAAAGATGTTGAATCGCACCATCATCGGCAGGTTCCACGGGGTTTGGAGCATCGGTGCCGCTAGTTCGGTGGCTGTCAGCGCCGTCATGGCAACTTTCCTGCCGATGTGGCTGCACTTCCTTCTAGTGCCTGGCCTTGCAGCAATCGCATTTTATGTAGCCTCAACTCGAGCACTGACGGCCGAGGAGATCGGCAAGTCAAGCGAACGCAAGCCAGAAAAGAAGTCTCCGTTTTGGAAGGCGCCTTCTCAGCTGTGGCTGCTCTCAGCGGGCCTATTCGCCGGTGTTTTTCCTGAAGCGGCCATCATGGACTGGTCAGCAGTTTTCGGCAAGAAGGTTCTTGGTCTAGACGCCGGCCTAAGTGCCGTGCCATACACGCTGTTCGTCGGCGCAATGATTATTTCTCGCTTGTCGATTGGTCGACTAACGCGCAATCGCGATATTGGCGTGCTCTCGTTTTGGGGCGGCATGTTCGGTTCGGTCGCGATGGGCGCTGGCGCCCTAGTTGGCCCAGCACTTTCGACCCAAGATCCAATCCTCGGCTTGGCCGCCACCTCGGCACTTTGGTTTGTGGCCGGCCTAGGGCTTGGCCCGCTGTCACCAGGATTCATGTCGGCCGCCGGCTACGTCAAGGGTCTGACCACCGCGCAAGCTCTGGCTCGCATGAGCCTAATCAGCTCGGTGCTATTCATGGGCGGCAAATTCGTGATGGGCGCTATCGCCCAGGATGTGAACCTCGTTGCAGCCTTCATGTTGCCAACTGCACTCTTTTGCATCGCCGGTCTAATCGCTGGCGCGATGGCAAAACGAGCGGAAGCA
>JAGNYY010000051.1 GCA_017984715.1 Rhodoluna sp. | reverse complement strand
GTGCTTCCGATTCTGATTCACGGTGACGCAGCGTTTGCCGGTCAGGGTGTTGTTCCTGAGGTCTTGAACATGTCGCAGCTTCGCGGCTACAAGGTCGGCGGAACCATCAACATCGTGATCAACAACCAGGTTGGTTTCACCACCCCTCCGGGAGAGTCACGTTCGACCGTCTACTCAACCGACGTGGCGAAGGCCATCCAAGCCCCTATTTTCCACGTGAACGGTGACGACCCTGAGGCCGTTGTTCGCGTTGCTCAGATGGCGTTTGCGTTCCGCCAGGAGTTCAAGAAGGACGTCGTAATCGACATCATCTGTTACCGCCGCCGCGGTCACAACGAAGGTGACGACCCATCGATGACCCAGCCGTTGATGTACAACCTGATCGAGGCAAAGCGTTCAGTTCGAACCCTTTACCTAGAGTCTCTAGTTGGCCGTGGCGACATTACCCGTGAAGAGTACGAGGCAGCAAACGCGGCATTCCAAGCTCGTCTTGAGGGTGCATTCGTTGAGGTTCACGAGGCAATGTCTCAGCCGGTATCTCTAGTTCCACGCCCAGTTGGCATCGGAACCACCGCCAGCGACCACCCGGTAATGGCTCACGAAACCGCTATCTCGCGCGAAGTTGTCGAGCTAATCGGTGACGCACACAACAACCAGCCTCCAGGCTTCCACGTTCACCCTAAGTTGCAACAGCTGCTCACCAAGCGCGTCGAAATGTCGCGCCAGGGCGGCATCGACTGGGGCTTCGGCGAGCTCATGGCTCTGGGCTCCCTCGTGCTTGAGGGCAAGCCGGTTCGCATGGCTGGGCAGGATAGCCGTCGTGGAACCTTCGTTCAGCGTCACGCGGTGTTCCACGACCGTGAAAACGGCCAGGAGTGGATGCCGCTACGCAACCTTTCAGAAGACCAGGCGAAGTTCTACATCTATGACTCGCTGCTCAGCGAGTATGCAGCCATGGGCTTTGAATACGGTTACTCGGTTGAGAACGAGAATGCCCTCGTGCTCTGGGAAGCCCAGTTTGGTGACTTCGCCAACGGTGCGCAGACCATCATCGATGAATTCATCTCTTCTGCCGAGCAGAAGTGGGGCCAGCACTCAGGTGTAGTTCTACTCTTGCCACACGGCTACGAGGGTCAGGGCCCTGACCACTCATCAGCACGTATCGAGCGCTACCTGCAGTTGTGTGCTGAGAACAACATGACCGTTGCTCAGCCATCGACTCCGGCATCGCACTTCCACTTGTTGCGCCGCCAGGCATATTCGACCCCACGTCGCCCGCTGATTGTTTTCACTCCGAAGTCAATGCTTCGTTTGAAGGCAGCCTCAAGCTCGGTCGAAGACTTCACCAACGGAACCTTCCGCCCGGTGATCGACGACGAGCAGGGCCTAGAAAAGTCGGCCGTGACCCGCGTGCTGTTCTGTTCAGGCAAGGTCTATTGGGACCTTCTTGCCGAGGCTCAGAAGACTGGCGACAAGACCACCGCAATCGTTCGCGTTGAGCAGCTCTACCCAACCCCAGTCGACGAGATCAAGGCAACCTATGCCCAGTATCCAAACGCCGAGCTTTACTGGGTCCAGGATGAGCCTGCCAACCAGGGGCCATGGACCTACATCGGTCTATTCCTCCCTCGTTACATGAACGGTCAGGTTGCCAAGCTTGTTTCACGTCCTGCCAGCGCCTCACCGGCTACAGGTTCGGCCAAGCGTCACGCAGCCGAGCAGGCAGACCTAGTCGCACGCGCGTTCGCTCGCTAAACGGATCCGATGACTGAGCAGGCAAGACGCAACATCCGCATCGTCGTTCTCGGCGATGGTCTTGTCTCTGCAGCCGGTGACCCGAAGGGCATGGGATGGGTCGGTCGCGTAACCGCAAAGACCCCGTCCACTACCCCGCGCATCGACATTTTCACTTTGCCGGCACCAGACGAAACCACGAGCATGCTCGCTGACCGCTGGACAGACGAGGTAAAGCGTCGTTTCAGTGCTGACACCGAAAACCGCTTGGTAATTGCACTCAGCAACGCTGACCCAGCTGCTGGCATCTCGATTTCTCGAAGCCGCTTGAACATCGCAACGATTGTTGATGAGGCCAAGCGCGCTGGCATCGAATCATTCTTGGTTGGGCCTACCCCGCACCGGAACCCAGAGCTGAACAACGAGATTGAACACTTGGCTTCGGGTTTCGAGGATGTAGCCGCACGTCGCGGAATCCCGTTCGTTGATTGCTTCCGCCCACTGGTTGATCACGAGGGTTGGAATGAAGAAATCAACCTGGCCGAAAACCACCTACCTGGCCAAATTGGCCACGGGCTAATCGCTTGGTTGGTGCTGAACCGCGGCTGGTATGAGTGGCTGGGTCTCTCAGTCGACAACTAGTCGAGCAAAAATTTAGTGGCTGCCGCCGTTTGCTTGGATGCGACGGATTTCGGCCATCACTCGCTGTGCTAGCTCCGCTGGCGGAACCTCATCGCAAGCTTCTTTAATCGAACCGTTGATTAGGTTCTCCATGTCATAGTCGGTTTCGCAGCTGTCGCAGTTGGCGAGGTGCGCTGTGATGTCATCGATTTCTGTCTCGTTTAGCTCGTTGTGCAAGTATTCGTGCACGTGACGCTTAGTCTCTTGGCAGTCAAGATTAGTCATTGGAAACCCCAGTCTTATTTGAAACGTCGTAGCCCTCGGCCATTGCATAATCGGCGAGTGACTTGCGCAGCATCTTCTTGCCTCGATGAAGGCGGCTCATGACCGTGCCAATCGGGGTGTCCATGATTTCTGCGATCTCTGCATATGGCAAACCATCGACCACGGCATAGTAAACGACCATGCGGAACTCTTCAGGAATGTCGTGCAGTGCCTTGCGGATTGTGTCCGAAGGAAGATTGTCGATGGCCTCGAGTTCGGCCGATCGTGAAGATAGTGAGGTAACAGACTCAGCCGAGCCGATCTGCCAGTCTTCGAGGTCATCCAAGCCGCCCTTGGCCTGGTCTTTCGCCCGCTTGTTGTACATGTTGATGTGCGTGTTGGTCATGATTCGATAGAGCCACGCTTTTAGGTTGGTTCCCTGCTGAAACTGACCCCAGGCAACGAATGCTTTAGCAAATGCTTCTTGAACTAGATCTTCGGCATCAGATGGGTTTCGTGTCCAGCGCAAGGCGGCACCGTAGAGCTGAGGCATGAGCGGCAAAGCCTGCTGCTCAAAGGCTAGGATGCGAGCCTGATCGGCTTCGCTGTTCGAATTTTTCATCGTTTTTGAGTCTAGCCTCCGCCTCGTAGGCAAAGGCCCCGTGGCCAGCAAACTCATCATGGTAAATTTGAACCAATGTCTGAAACTTCGTATTCCCAGCCTTGGCCAGCCCCGGTCGCATCCGGGCCGCTTGACGCAGCCATCGAACTGCCTGGTTCGAAGTCGCTCACCAACCGCGAACTGGTTTTGTCGGCCCTAGCCAGCGAACCGACCTTGCTGACCGCACCACTGGCTTCGCGTGACTCAGCCTTGATGATCGATGCTCTTCGGCTGCTCGGAACGCAAATCCAGCGAAATGAAGATGGCTCACTGCTAATCACTCCAGCCGCGTTTGACCGCTCGGCAACCATCGACTGCGGGCTTGCTGGAACAGTGATGCGCTTCGTGCCACCGATGTCGGTGCTTGCACAAGGTGAGATCCACTTTGATGGCGATCTTGCCGCACGCCGCCGCCCGATGAACACCACAATCGATTCGCTTCGCGAACTCGGCGTCTCAGTCACCGATGAAAACGCTGGCTCGCTCCCATTCACCGTTCACGGCACCGGTTCGGTGGCCGGTGGCGAAATAACGATCGATGCTTCGGCCTCTAGCCAGTTTGTTTCAGGCCTTTTGCTGGCCGCTGCGCGCTTCGAAAATGGCATCACGCTTCGCCACGATGGCTCTCACCTGCCATCGATGCCGCACATCGAAATGACTCTTGACTGCCTCGAAAAGCGTGGAGTCAAAGTGTCCAGCACCAACCTTGATGGTCAATTTGGTCTACCTGAATGGCGTGTTGAACCAGGCAAGATCAGCGGTGGAACAGTGGCAATCGAACCAGACCTATCGAATGCTGGCCCTTTCTTGGCAGCCGCGATGGTCGCTGGTGGCTCGGTGTTTATTCAAGGCTGGCCTGACTCTACAACTCAGGTTGGCGATGAGTTTGACGGCATTCTTCAGCAAATGGGCGCTGTGATCACTCGCAAAAATGGCGGCCTAGAAATCACTGGCACCGGCGCGATCCACGGCATCGACATCGATCTTTCCATCGGCGGCGAACTCACCCCGGTGATTGCTGCTTTGGCTGCTCTGGCTGACTCCCCAACGGTCATCCGTGGCGTTGCGCACTTGCGCGGGCACGAGACTGACCGTTTGGCAGCACTGGCAACCGAGATAAATCGCATCGGTGGCATCGCTCGTGAGACCCCGGATGGTCTAGAAATTGACCCGAGTGACAATCTTCACGGCGCACTTTGGGAGACCTACGAGGACCACCGAATGGCTACGGCCGGCGCTATCATTGGCCTGCGGGTTCCTGGAATCCAAATCGAAGACATCAAGACCACCTCAAAAACCATGCCCAACTTCGACCAGCTTTGGAACTTCATGCTTGGCGAATCTGACTGGCAAATTCAACTTGGTGAGGACGCTTGAGTTGGCTCTATGAGCCAGATCCAGGTCAGAATGACCTGGATGAAACCGATGTGCGCGTGCGCCCAAACCCAAAGGGAAACAAGCCCCGCACCAAGAAGCGTCCAGAATACAAAGAAGCTCTAATTGGCCTGGTTACCGGCGTCGACATGGGCAGATATCACATCCTGCTCGAGGGTGACGAACGCGTGATTACCGCGACCATGGGCAAAGAACTTCGCAAAGCCGGCGCTGTAGTTGGCGACCGTGTGGCGCTCTCTGGCGACACATCGGAGACCGTTGGTGCCTTGGCTCGCATCGTCCGTGTTGAACCCCGCACATCGCTGCTGCGACGCAGCGCGGATGACTCCGATCAGGTTGAGCGGGTAATCGTTGCCAACGCCACCCAGATGGCGATTGTCGTCGCTATCGCCAACCCAGAGCCTCGCACTCGCTTAATCGACCGCTACCTGGCCGCCGCCTATGACGCTGGGCTAAAGCCCATCCTGGTGATCACCAAGGTTGACCTAGCCGACCCCGCCGACTTCTTGAAGAACTTTGAAGGCCTAAGCATTCCGGTGATTAAGAACCGCTCCGATGACCCATC
>JAGNYY010000050.1 GCA_017984715.1 Rhodoluna sp. | reverse complement strand
CCGGTTCGACCAACAGCGACTTGATCGCTGCTGCTGCAGAGCGCGAGGACCTTTCGGTTTTGGTGGCCGGTCACCAGAGCGCCGGCCGCGGCCGTTCCACCGGCCGCCAGTGGGTTGCCCCCGAAGGCAGTTCGTTGGCCATTTCGGTTTTGCTTCGCCCAAGTTCGGGATCGCGCTCCTCGGCCCTCAGCGCTTCGGCCCTGCCGCCAACCTCGTTCGGTTGGCTTCCGTTGCTCGCCGGCTTGGCAATGTCACGTGCCGTCGGGCAGTTCATCCCGGCCATCGATGTTGCGGTGAAGTGGCCAAACGATGTCTTGGTGCACGAGCACAAAATCTCTGGCATTCTCAGCGAACTTCTGCCAGACCTTTCGGGCGTCGTGATTGGCGCCGGCATCAACATTCGACAGAACCAGGATGAGCTGCCAATCGAAACCGCCACATCGTTGGCCCTCGAGCGCGCGCGCCATGGAGAAACAGCCGAGCCTTCGAATGACAAAATTCTGGCTGCCTACCTTGGTGAACTTCGGGCTCTTTACTCACGCTTCGTTGACGCCGGGGGAGATGCAACGGCCAGCGGCATCCGTGATGAAATTGCCGAGCGTTGCGGTTCGATCGGTCGTCGGGTGCGTGCAATCATGCCGGGTGACCAGGAGATCACCGGCAACGGCGTGGGTCTGGACGAAACCGGCCGGCTTCTCATTCAGCCGGATGGCGCTCGCGAACTGTTCGCCGTTTCGGCAGGCGACATCGTGCATCTGCGACACAATTGAGTTCATGAGTCAAAGCTTCATTGAGTCACGCCGTCTTGCGCGCATTCGCCCGAGCGGCATTCGGCTGTTCTTGCCATTTCTAGCCTTGGCCTTGGCTTGCTTTGGAGTCTCGTTTTATAGCGGCAGGTTGCCCGAGCAGTGGATGAACATCACCATGTACTCGTTAGCCGGCGCAATCGCTCTGATCTTCTGGCTAATCCCGGTGCTGCGCTTTCTAACCTCTTACGTTGACGTCTTCACCACCCGCGTCCTCCACCGTTCGGGGCTCATGGGTCAGCAGCGCAGCGAAGCGAATTTTTCACAGGTCACGGATGTGCGACTCGGCGATGGTCGCAGGATTCAACTGGCACTCACCAACGGTGAAATTATCGAGTTGCCGCGTCTGCCGAAGGCTAAGAAACTGGTAGCCGAGATTCAGGCGCTGGTCGCAAAGGTTTAAACTAGAAGCAGACGAATAAAGGATTGGTGTCATGGCTTCTGTGGGCGTAATCGGTGGGGGCCAGCTGGCTCGAATGATGACACCGCCGGCAATCAACCTGGGTCTCGAAATCAAAGTCTTGGCAGAAGCCGCCGGTTCCTCCGCCGCTCTTGCCACCACTCAGGTCGGCGATTACACCCACCTTGATGTGGTTCGCGAGTTTGCGGCAACTGTCGACGTCATCACCTTTGATCACGAACATGTTCCGCTGCCCGTTCTCGAAGCTCTCGAAGAAGAGGGCGTGAAGGTTAACCCGCCGAGCAAGGCTCTGGCCTTTGCTCAAAACAAGCTCAAGATGCGCAAGCGTCTCGGTGCACTCGGTTTGCCGATGCCCGCCTGGGCCGAAATCCAGGATGCTGCTGCGCTGCAAAGCTTCATTGACGAAAACGGCGGCGTTGCTATTTTGAAGACTCCAATCGGCGGTTACGACGGCAAGGGTGTGCGAGTGGTGCGCTCGGCCGATGATGCAGCCGACTGGTTGGCGAACCTGCCGCAGTATGGCGGCAGCCTGCTGGCCGAAGAAAAGGTCGACTTCGTTCGCGAACTCGCGCAGTTGAGCGCACGGCGCCCAAGCGGAGAATTCAAGGCTTGGCCGCTGGTTGAGACCATCCAAGAAAATGGCGTTTGCTCGATCGTGCTGTCACCCGCACCTAAGGCAACCAAGGCGACCATGGAGGCAACCGCAGTGATTGCGCGCAAGGTAGCCGACGGCCTGGGTGTAACCGGTGTGCTCGCAGTCGAAATGTTCGAGGCCCGCGATGGGCGCTTGCTAATCAATGAGCTAGCCATGCGCCCCCACAACTCTGGCCACTTCAGCATTGAGGGTTCAGTAACCAGCCAATTCGAGCAGCACATCCGTGCAGTTTCAGACCTGCCGCTGGGGTCAACCGAGCCGACTGCGAAGCACGCCGTGATGGTGAACCTGCTTGGTGTCGACGATTCAAATGACTTCGTTCAGGCCTATGACAAGGCGCTCGCCGCGCACCCAGCAGCCAAGGTGCACACCTATGGCAAGGGCCCGCGCGCCGGTCGCAAAATGGGTCACGTCACTGTTGTCTCGGATGATTTGGAGTTCGCGCTCGCCGAAGCAAAGGGTGCTGCAGCCGTTTTGCTACGCGGATAACGGCACTCGGCTAGGTAAAATTTCACAGTCGTCAATCTTTAGGAGCCAAGCATGTCAAACCCAGTTGTCGGTGTAGTCATGGGCTCAGATTCAGACTGGTCGGTCATGTCAGATGCCGCACAGATTCTGAAAGAGTTTGGCATCGAGTATGAAGTCGAGGTGCTTTCGGCACACCGCACCCCAGAGCGAATGATCGAGTGGGGCAAGGCGGCAGCTGGCCGTGGCCTCAAGGTCATCATCGCCGGAGCCGGTGGTGCAGCGCACCTTCCTGGAATGCTTGCCTCGGTGACCACCCTTCCGGTGATCGGTGTCCCGGTTGCCCTTGCCAAGCTAGACGGCATGGATTCCCTTTTGTCGATCGTGCAGATGCCTGCGGGCATCCCGGTTGCCACCGTTTCAATCAATGGTGCGAAGAACGCGGGAATCCTCGCGGCGCGCATCCTTGGTTCTTTTGATTCGAAGCTTTCTGCAGCGATGTTGGCCTACGGCGAGTCGCTAAAAGAGCAGGTTGCTGAGAAGAATGCGAAGCTCAAATCTCAAATCTAGGTCCATTCCGTAAGGTCGAGCGAGTCACCCCGGAGCAGCTAAATAAGCGCGCTTGGTGGCTGATTTTGCTCACCCTGGTCTTGCCTGGCTCGGCGCAGTTGGTGGCCGGAAACCGCAAGTTTGCCCGCATCGGAATCACAGCAACCCTGAGCTTCTGGGCTATTGCTTTGCTGACCGTGATTGTCGGCCTGGTCGACGCGAATGGTTTGTTGTTCCGTGTCATCCCAGTCAACTTTGTCTTCGGATTCCTTGCCCTGATTCTCACCGCCTACGGCATCTTGTTCGCGGTTCTCGCGGTCGACACCCTGCGTCTGATGCGCTTGGGTCGCCTCTACCAGCGTGAACGCTGGATCGCTTTCGGTGGCCTGGTCCTAGCCGCCGTGATCGGCACTTCGGGTCTTTCTTGGGCGGGCAGCACAGCTGGCGTCTCGGCAAGCGCCCTCGGTTCGATTTTCAACCAGAGCGGGTTCACCAACCCGGTTGACGGCCGCTACAACATCATGCTGCTCGGAGCAGACAGCGGTCGAGACCGCTTCGGAATTCGCCCAGACAGCATTTCGGTGATGAGCATCAACGCGGCCACTGGCCAAGCCGTGAACATTGGCCTGCCGCGCAACCTGCAGCACGTTAGCTTTGCCGAAGGTTCGCCAATGCTCACTGTCTATCCAAACGGCTGGAACTGTGGCAACGAGTGTCTGATCAACGCGATTTACAAGGATGTCACTGACAACCACGCAGACCTCTACCCTGACGCCGAAAAGCGCGGTTCAACCCCTGGCATTGAGGCCACAAGAGATGCGGTCTCGTGGGCAACCGGGCTGAAGATTCAGTCATACGTGATTGTCGACATGGCTGCGTTCTCAAGCTTGATTGATGCACTCGGTGGCATCGACATCAATGTTCAGCAGCGACTTCCAATCGGCGGCCAGCGCGACGACATGTCTGATGTCAAGGGCTGGATCGAGGTTGGCCAGCAGCACATGAATGGCTACACGGCCCTCTGGTATGCCCGTTCGCGGCACAACACCAGTGACTATGACCGAATGCGCCGTCAGCACGAGGTTGAAGAGCAAGTGCTTCAGCAGATGGACCCAGCGAACGTCCTCAGCCGTGTGCAGCAGATCATGTCTGCCGGAGAGCAGCTGGTCGAAACCGACATTCCTAGCGGCATGCTTTTCGAATACAAGAACCTCGCAGTCAAGGCCAAGGCTCACGGAATCAAATCGTTGAGCATCACGCCACCAAAGTATGACCCGCAGTACCCGAACTTCAAGAAGATTCAGGCCGACATCCAGGCCGCCTTCAACGCCGAAGCCAAGAAGTAGCGCACCCCGCCTAAGCCGGTCTTTAGGGGCTCGGCGTTAGACTTTCACTAGAAAATTAGACGAGCCGAAGGAGCCCGAATGAGTCTTGCTGACTATGCGCGGGAACATGGATTGAAGCGCGTTGGCGCTCGTCCGGCCCTTCTGGAATACCTCGCCGAAGCTTGGAAGCGCCGCGATTTTGCTTTGACCATGGCTCGATTCAACAGCGAAGCTTCGAACGCAAAGAATCGGCTCGGGCGTTGGTGGACCGTGCTTTTGCCAACCTTCCAGGCCTTGGTCTATGGTCTTATTTTTGGAATTCTGATGGGCGCTAACCGCCCTGACAACTACATTCCGTTCTTATTCACCGGCGTCTTCTTGTTCTCGTTCATGGCCGGTGCCTTCGGTGCCGGTGCCGGTTCGGTCACCGGAAACCTCGGCTTGGTTAGATCGCTCAGCTTCCCTCGCATGCTGCTTCCGATTCAGGCCACCATCCAGCAGATCTTCAACCTCTTGCCACAGCTCGGTCTAATGCTCGTCACCTGGGTTGCCTTCGCTCAACCAATCACCTGGAAGTGGTTGCTGCTGATTCCGATCACCTTGCTGATGGTCATGTTCAGCGCTGGTTTGGCTTTGGTTTCTGCTCGACTAACCGTGCACATCCAAGACCTCGCCAAGCTGATTCCTTTCGTGGTACGCATCACCTTCTATGTGAGCGGCATTTTCTTCAGCATGGAAACTGTCCTAAAGGATTACCCGCTGGCTTTCCAAATCTCGCAGTACAACCCGGTCTATATCTTCGTGAGCCTGGCTCGCGGAGCAGGTGTCGCCGGCTACGAAGCAACTCCGTTCATGTGGGTGGCTGCATCCGTGTGGGCAGTCGCAACCCTTTTGATCGGCGTAGTTTTCTTCTGGAAGGCGGAGGAGCGCTATGGCCGCGAAGACTAAGAAGGTTGCTAAGCAGGTGAGCGACAAGCCGGTCGTAGTGGTCGATGGCGTTCACATCATTTACAAGGTTTTCGCTAGCGGACGCCGGGCTACCAAGGCCGGTTCCGGTGGCGGGTTGTTCTCTCGCAAGATGCGCTTGCGCGAAGTGCACGCGGTCAAGGGTTTGAGTTTCACCGT
>JAGNYY010000049.1 GCA_017984715.1 Rhodoluna sp. | reverse complement strand
AACAAGTACGCAATAAGTGCAGCAGGCAGAATTGAATCCATTCGATCCATCACACCGCCGTGGCCAGGGAGCAGCGAGCTCATGTCTTTTACTCCCAAATCTCTCTTGATTAGTGACTCAGCAAGGTCACCGAACACAGCTGCGAGCAACATGACGGCGGCGAAAATCAAACCCTGCCACCAAGCGCCGTGAAAACCCCACACCACGAAAGCGAACGAAGACGCGGTTCCCGCAACGATGGAAGCCATCAAGCCTTCAATACTCTTCTTTGGGCTAACCCCAGGAGCCATTTGGTGTTTGCCAAGCTTGCGGCCGACAAGGTAGCCCATTGTGTCAATCATCGAAACGGTAACCACGAAGGCGATTACCCAGAGGGCACCGTCCTCTGGTCTACGGAGCAGGAGGATCGCGAAACTTGTCATCAGCGGTAGGTAAATAACCACGAACGCAGATGCAGCAAAGTCTCTGAGTGTATTGCGGAAAGCCTGCATAGGCGCTTGGCGTCTCTCCCACAGCAAATGCACGGTGCGCCAAATGATTAGTGCCGCCACGGTTCCTAGCGAGATTAGCCATTGGGCTTCAGCACCACCGTAGAAGGCAGCGGGCATGATCAAAACCGCGCCAACGACACTCGGCACGCGCGGTACATACCAGCCTTTGATTCGAAGGGCCGTCGATAGCTCCCAAGCGCCGGCTCCGGCTGCAGCTGCAGCAAGCACCAAGAAGAGCTCTTTGTAGATCAGAACAGACAACAGAAAAGCGCCACCGAGCAACAAACCAACAGCGATCGATTTCGAAAGACTGCGGCCGGCTGGGGCGCTTTGCTGACTAGACAATTAGACCTCGAGAAGTTCTGCTTCTTTGCGCTTCAGAGCCTCGTCAATTGCGTCGACGTAGGTCTTGGTAAGCGCATCGAGTTCTTTCTCAGCGCGCGAAATCTCGTCGTCGCCGGCAAGTCCATCCTTCTTAGCAGCTGCCAAGTCATCGTTGCCCTTGCGGCGCAAGTTTCGCACGACAACGCGGTGGTCTTCAGCTTTTCCCTTAACCAGCTTCACATAGTCACGGCGACGCTCTTCAGTTAGGTCAGGCAACGTGACACGGATGAGGTTTCCGTCGTTCTGAGGGTTTGCATCAAGGTTTGGCATCTCACGAAGTGCCTGCTCGATGGCCTTCAATGCGCCCTTGTCGTAAGGGGTGATCACGATAGTGCGAGCCTCTGGGTTGGCAAGCTGACCGAGCTGACCCAATGGGGTCGGGGTGCCATAGTAGTCAACCATGACCTTCTGGAATAGCTGTGGGTTGGCGCGACCGGTGCGCACGTTTGCGAAGTCTTCCTTGGCTGAGTCAACGGCTTTAGCCATCTTCTCTTTAGAAGTTGCAAGAATTTCTGAAAGCATTTTGTTCTCCTGTTTTTCTAAAACACGTTCAACCTAGGCGGTTACAAACGTGCCAATCTTCTTGCCCTTGATGGCGTCAGTCACGTTGCCCTTGCCCTGCATGCCGAAGACACGCATCGGCATCTTGTTGTCCATGCAAAGGCTGAATGCGGTTGCATCGACAACCTTGAGACCCTGAACCAAGGCATCCTGGTAGGTAATCGAGTCAAGCTTGACGGCCTTCGGGTCTTTCTTAGGGTCTGCTGAATACACACCATCCACGCCGTTCTTGGCCACCAAAACTTCGTCGGCGTGAATCTCAAGCGCGCGCTGTGCGGCGACGGTGTCGGTTGAGAAGTATGGCAAACCTGCACCTGCGCCAAAGATGACGACGCGACCCTTTTCAAGGTGACGAACAGCACGGAGCGGGATGTAGGTCTCAGTGACCTGAGCCATGCTGATGGCTGACTGCACACGCGTGCTGACGCCAGCCTGCTCGAGGAAGTCCTGAAGCGCGAGAGCGTTCATGACCGTTCCCAACATGCCCATGTAGTCGGCACGGGAGCGGTCCATGCCGCGCTGCGATAGTTCGGCGCCGCGGAAGAAGTTTCCGCCGCCAACAACGATCGCAACCTCGGCGGTCTTCGCGCCTTCGGCAATCTCGCGTGCCATCTCAGCAACAATGTCAGGGTTCACACCAAGGGTTCCTCCACCGAAGGCTTCACCCGAAAGCTTGAGCAGAACGCGGCGCTTCTTCTGTGCCATGGGGAACCCTCCTGGATTGCGTGATTTTCTCTCTCTATTGTAAACGAGCAGCAAAAAAGGCTCGGCCGAAATCGACCGAGCCTTTGATGTTTTTAGCTTTAGTTATGCACCGACGCGGAAGCGAACGAATGCTGAAACAGTAACGCCTGCGGTCTCTAGAACCTTGGCAACTGACTGCTTGGTGTCCTTAGCGAAGTCCTGCTCAAGAAGCACGTTCTCCTTGAAGAAGCCGGTTACGCGGCCTTCAACGATCTTTGAAAGCGCAGCCTCTGGCTTGCCTTCGTTGCGTGCGGTCTCTTCAGCGATGCGGCGCTCAGTTGCCACGGTCTCAGCGTCAACGTCTTCACGAGAAAGAACGGTTGGTGAGAACGCAGCAATGTGAACTGCAACATCGTGAGCGGTTTCAGCGTCTGAACCCGAGTAAGCAACTAGAACGCCAACCTGAGGAGGTAGGTCCTTGCTGGTGCGGTGTAGGTAAGCGTCTACGCCTGCATCCTTTAGAGATGCAACGCGGCGTAGCTCAACCTTCTCGCCCATGATTGCTGCTTCGTCGTTGATTGCCTCTGAAACAGTCTTACCGCCGAGGTTTGCAGCTAGTGCAGCCTCAAGGGTCTCTGCTCCGGCTGCCGCGATTGCGTCAGCAACCGAGTCAGCTAGCTCAACAAACTTAGGAGTCTTAGCAACGAAGTCAGTCTCGCAAGCAAGCTCTACTAGGTAGCCGGTGCCACCGTTCACGCGAGCAAGGATTAGACCGTTGCTGGTGGTGCGGCCTTCGCGCTTGGTAACGCCCTTTAGGCCCTTTAGACGAAGGAACTCAAGAGCCTTGTCGACGTTGCCGTCAGCCTCGTCAAGAGCACCCTTGCAGTCCATCATTCCGGCGCCGCTGCGGTCGCGCAACGCCTTTACATCTGCGGCGGTGTAGTTTGCCATCTTTACTTTGCTTCCTCTACTGCAACAGCCTCAGCTGGTGCTTCAACGGTCTCGGTTGCGGTCTCTGCAGGTGCTGCAACTGCCTCAGCTGCTGCGGTGCCCTGCTCAAGAAGCTCGCGCTCCCACTCAGCTAGAGGCTCTGCTGCTGCCTCTGGCTTTGCGTGACGAGCAATTAGGCCCTCTGCAACTGCATCTGCGATAACGCGGGTTAGAAGGTGAACTGAACGAATTGCGTCGTCGTTTCCTGGAATACCGATGGTGACCTCATCTGGGTCACAGTTGGTGTCGAGGATACCGATAACTGGAATGCCCAGCTTCTTCGCCTCGGTGATTGCTAGGTGCTCCTTGTTGGTGTCAACAACCCAGATCGCTGATGGAGTCTTGGTGATGTTGCGGATACCGCCCAGAGCCTTCTCTAGCTTGTCCTTCTCGCGGCGAAGGATAAGAAGTTCCTTCTTGGTTAGACCAGTCTTGGTCGCACCTGAGAAGTCCATGACCTCAAGTTCCTTTAGACGTGAAAGACGTCCCTGGATGGTCTGGAAGTTGGTCAAAAGACCACCCAACCAACGCTGGTTGATGTATGGCTGGCCTACGCGAAGAGCCTGCTCGGCGATTGCTTCCTGAGCCTGCTTCTTGGTTCCTACGAATAGGATGCTGCCGCCGTGTGCAACGGTTTCCTTGACGAAGTCGTATGCCTTGTCAATGATGGCAAGTGACTGCTGAAGGTCAATGATGTAGATGCCTGAACGGTCGGTCAGGATGAAGCGACGCATCTTTGGGTTCCAACGACGGGTCTGGTGACCGAAGTGAACGCCGCTGTCGAGCAGCTGGCGGATTGTTACAACTGCCATGGCAGTCTCCTTTTTAGGCGCGCGAAGGCGCCACTCAGTTTTCTGTTCCAGACGGTTGTCTGGCACACCTGGTGCCGGATCTGTTTCGCCGTGATTGCTCTCGGACTGAGTGAAACGTGGATCTGATTCGGCACGCGAAGTCAACAGGCGCGATAAACGCACAAGTTGCTAGTTATCAGCATACCAGCCCCGATGGGAGTTTATCCACCGCTTTGCCAATGTTTATCTGGGTTGGAGCCAAAAGGCTGATGCTATTTTCATGATCAAATTCACGGTGCTTTCGATCGCCACTTTCGTCACACTTAGCCCAGTTGGCTCGACCTCTGGTTGGCAGATCCCCTTCGATTCCCCTCATCGTCTGGTCCGGCCATACCTTCAGCCAGCCAGCGATTATTCCGCGGGGCATCGAGGAGTGGACTACGAAGTTGAAACAGACGAAGCGCTCTTTGCCCCGGCAGATGGCATCGTTAGCGTTGCTCGCGTGATTGTGAATCGCGGAGTAGTGGCGATTAGGCATGGCTCGGGGTTGGTCAGTGAACTCGAACCCGCCTGCTCTGACCTGGCTGTGGGTGCAAAAGTGCTGAAGGGCGAAAAAATCGGGTGGGTGTGCCAGCCAGACGCGAACTACACCCAGCACTGCCAAGATGACTTTTGCATGCACTTTTCTCTGAGATCAGAGGGGAAGTATCTTTCTCCCCTAGCGCTTATCGGTGGGCTAAACCCATCACGATTGCTGCCCTATGCTCGCGGGTGAGCATTTTTGTAACCAGCTTTCAAGCGCTCGATCGAAACGTGTGTGTAAATCTGCGTTGTGCCGAGGCTCGCATGGCCGAGTAGCTCCTGGACTGCCCTGAGGTCAGCGCCGCCATCGAGCAGGTGGGTTGCCGCGCTGTGCCTAAGTGAGTGTGGGCCAGCGACTCCGGTAGCAGTGTTTTCGAGGAGCGCTGCGACTAAGGCGTAGATCTGCCGCACCCCAACTCGCGCCCCCCTTGAATTGAGGAACATTGCAGAACCGGTGCTGTCCTTGGCCAAAGTATTTCTGCCGTGACGCAACCAGTTATCGAGAGCATCGCGAGCGGGCTGGCCGAACGGAACCATGCGCTCTTTCGAGCCTTTGCCCATGAGGCGAACAATGTTGCGACTGTAATCGACGTTTCCAAGGTCTAAACCGGCCAATTCGCTGACACGCGCACCGGTGGCGTAGAGCAACTCGACCATCGCTAGGTCGCGCAAGCCGCTTGGATTATCGAGTGTGGCTCTTTCTTGCAGAGCGCCAAAAACCTGGTCGAGGCTTTCCTTCGAGACAACCTTGGGCAGTGACCGACCTGCCTTCGGCGAGCGCAGCCGTAGCCCTGGATCCTCACTTAGATGCCCCGCCTTATGAAGCCACATGGTGAAAGCTCGCGCGGCAGCACTCTTACGCGCGATAGTTGCCTTGGAGGCGCCATTTTCGCTTTGTCGCCACAGCCAATCACGCA
>JAGNYY010000048.1 GCA_017984715.1 Rhodoluna sp. | reverse complement strand
AGCCACGACCTTGCTGTTGTCGACATTCTTTCTCACCGCATCGCGGTTATGCAGAACGGTCGACTGGTCGAGGTTGGCGCGCGTGATGACATCTTGAAGCGCCCTCAAGAGGAGTACACCAAGCGACTCATTGCTGCCGTGCCAATCCCAGACCCAGAACTGCAAAGAATCCGCCGCGAGGCGCGCTTAGCAGCCAAGTAAACCTGCACTTTTGGCCCCTGCTCAGTTAGACTGAAAGGGCAGGGGCTCAAAGATGCAATTCTGCACCCCCTAAATAATTTCGAAGCGTCAACTTTTATGCTGTTTGGCGCGCTCACAAAGGATGTTCTTATGGCCAAGGCCACCAGAGATGACTTGCGCAACGTTGCAATCGTCGCCCACGTAGACCACGGCAAGACCACTCTGGTCGACGCCATGCTTCGCCAGACCGGCTCTTTCAGCGACCACGGAACCGTGGGCGAACGAGTAATGGACTCTGGTGACCTAGAGCGCGAGAAGGGCATCACCATTCTTGCGAAGAACACCGCTATTGCTTATAAGGGTGACCACTCAGGTGGCAAGGAAATCACCATCAACGTGATCGACACCCCGGGCCACGCCGACTTCGGTGGCGAGGTTGAGCGCGGTCTTTCTATGGTCGACGGCGTTGTTCTACTAGTCGACGCTTCTGAAGGCCCACTGCCTCAGACCCGTTTCGTTCTTCGCAAGGCTCTAGAAGCAAAGCTTCCGGTTATCTTGTTGGTCAACAAGACCGACCGTCCAGATGCTCGCATCGACGAGGTTGTCGAAGAGACTCACGACCTTCTTCTAGGTCTTGCTTCTGACCTTCACGACTCAGTGCCTGACCTAGACATCGATGGCATCCTTGACCTTCCAATCATCTACGCTTCTGGCCGTGCCGGAATCGCGTCGTTGGTGAAGCCTGCTGACGGCACCCTTCCTGAAGGTGAAAACCTAGAGCCGCTATTTGGCGCAATCATGAAGTACATCCCAGCCCCGGTTTATGACGACGAAGCGCCACTGCAGGCACACGTAACCAACCTTGACGCATCGCCTTTCTTGGGTCGTCTAGCGTTGCTTCGCATCTTCAACGGCACCCTAAAGAAGGGCCAGCAGGTTGCTTGGGTTCGCCAGGATGGCACCACCCAGACCGTGAAGATCACCGAACTTCTAAAGACCAAGGCTCTTGAGCGCTTCCCAACCGAAGAGGCTAACCCTGGCGACATCGTTGCAGTTGCCGGTATCGAAGAGATCACCATTGGTGAAACTCTTGCCGACCCGAACGACATTCGCCCATTGCCAATGATCACCGTTGACGACCCAGCCATCTCGATGACCATCGGTATCAACACTTCACCTATGGCCGGCCGCGTCAAGGGTGCAAAGGTCACCGCTCGCCTGGTCAAGGATCGCCTTGACAAGGAGCTAATCGGTAACGTTTCGATTCGCGTTCTTCCTACCGAGCGTCCAGACGCTTGGGAAGTTCAGGGTCGTGGCGAGCTTGCTCTTGCCATCCTGGTTGAGCAGATGCGTCGCGAGGGCTACGAGCTAACCGTTGGTAAGCCACAGGTTGTTACCAAGCGCGTTGACGGCAAGCTTCACGAGCCGTTCGAAGACCTAACCATCGATGTTCCAGAAGAGTTCCTGGGTGCGATGACTCAGCTTCTTGCTGCTCGCAAGGGCCAGATGATCAACATGGTTGCCAACGCAACCGGTTGGGTTCGCATGGAGTTCAAGGTTCCAAGCCGTGGCCTCATCGGCTTCCGCACCGAGTTCCTAACCAACACCAAGGGCACCGGAATCGCGAACGCGATTTCTGCTGGCTACGACGCATGGGCTGGCGACATCCAGACCCGCAACAACGGTTCGCTAGTTGCCGACCGCGCAGGTGTGGTTACCCCGTTCGCAATGATTGGCCTCCAGGAGCGCGGTTCGTTCTTCGTTCAGCCAACCAGCGAGGTTTACACCGGTATGGTCATCGGCGAGAACTCTCGTTCAGAAGACATGGAAGTAAACATCACCAAGGAAAAGAAGCTCACCAACATGCGTGCTTCGTCATCTGATGAATTCCAGTCACTGACCCCACCACGCACCCTGTCACTCGAAGAGTGTCTAGAGTTTGCTCGTGAAGACGAGTGTGTTGAGGTAACCCCTGAGGCGACTCGCATTCGCAAGCTAGAGCTAGACCCAACCGTGCGTGCACGTATGTACTCGCAGCGTAAGAACGCGAGCCAGGGCAAGTAGTCCTAAATCTCTTCGAAAACCCTCGGTCATTAGGCCGGGGGTTTTCGTTTTGCGCCTAAAGTTGTTTCATGGCCAAGGCAACTTTCAACCCGCAGCGACTGCTCATTGTTCACGCACACCCGGATGATGAGAGTTTGTTCACCGGCCACGTAATCGCCGAGCGCTTGGCCGCCAAAGCGGAGGTTATGGTTTTCACGCTCACCCGCGGAGAGCGCGGAAAAGTAAAGCTCGAGGAGCTCAAGTCTCTAGAGGGAAACCTTGCTGCCATGGGTGCATTCCGTTCTGGCGAGTTGCGCGAAGCTCTAGCCGCCTTCGGTGACGTCAAGCACGCGTTTGCCGGCACCCGGGCTTACCTTGACTCTGGAATGCGGTTGAACCCATTTGGGCGCCCTGCCAAGCCGCGCAAGCTGGATGAAATGGCGCTTTCTGCCGCATCGACCTCGGTCATCGCGGATGACATTTTGAAGGTCATTCAAGACTTCAAGCCAGACGCAGTTTTGACCTACAACCGCAAGGGCGGCTTCGGTCACCCTGATCACAAGATGGCACACGAGGCGACTGCGATGGCGATTCGGATGTCAGCCAAGAAGCGCAAGGGTCGCGAGCCAGCATTTTGGGTTATCGCCGAGCCGGGCGAGCGCTTCGATGTGCAAATCGGCGATGCTAAGACTGCAATTATTAAGAAGGCCGCCCTAGAAGCCCACAGCAGCCAGGTTTCAATCGGAGCTGAGACCTATTCTCTTGTTGCAGGTAAAGAGTTTAGGTACGACCGAACCGAACGGATTCGAAAGACATCTCCTAACCCGCTCGTGCACCTCCGACCGGTTCTAACCTTCTTCTGGGCCATTCCGCTCGGTTTCCTTCTTGGCATCGCCGGAACCCTGCTTCACCAGGTCAGGGCCACCGATGAGCAAGGCACAGCGATTGGCCTTATGGTCGCGCTAATCATGACTGGCTCGCTTGCTCTTGCCATCCGACTGCTGAGAAACAGTCGCGGCGCTCTCTACCTTCTGGCCGCCACCTTCGCATCGACCATCTTTTGGCTATCTCAGCCTCAATCCGACGGCACTTTGCTAATTCCGGGGAATGATTTGGGCAACTTCTGGGCTTATGGTTCTCTGGGCCTAGTCGCGGCAATCATATTGTTCCCAAACATCCGAGCCGGGTCATGGCGCAAGTCAGCCCGGGGCCACCAATAAAATAGTCTTAGATTCAGAACTAGCAAAGGACCAATCGTGACTTACGTTATCGCCCTTCCATGTGTTGATGTCAAAGACAAGGCATGTATTGAAGAGTGCCCTGTTGACTGTATTTACGAGGGTGAGCGCTCGCTTTACATCCACCCGGATGAGTGTGTCGACTGTGGTGCGTGCGAGCCGGTTTGCCCGGTTGAAGCCATCTACTACGAGGATGACCTTCCTTCGCAGTGGTCCGAGTACTACAAGGCCAACGTCGAATTCTTCGACGACCTAGGTTCGCCAGGTGGTGCTGCCAAGGTGGGCAAGGTCGCAAAGGACCATGCCGTCATTTCAGTTCTGCCTCCACAGGCCTAACCGAGCCTGCTCCAGACTCTATGTTTGATCGCCTCCCGGAATACCCCTGGGAACAGCTAAAACCTTATGCGGCTAAGGCTGCCCTTCATCCGGGCGGGGCAGTGGACCTTTCGGTTGGTTCGCCGGTCGATCCGACCCCAAGCATCATCCAGGATGCGCTAAACGCCTCCTCTAATGCACCCGGTTATCCGTCCACCGGCGGTTCAGCTGAGTTCAAGGCAGCGGTAGTCGAGTGGTTTGGTCGCCGGCGCGGCGTGCCTGGTCTGAAGCCAGAGCAGGTCATGCCAACAATCGGTTCGAAAGAACTGATTAGCTGGCTTCCGCTCCTGATGGGCCTCGGCCCGGGCGATGTTGTGGTTCAGCCAAAGGTCGCTTACACGGCTTACGTTGTCGGCGCCGCCCTATGTGGGGCCGAAATCGTCTCCGAAGATGACCCAGCAAAGTGGCCCGCGAACGCAAAACTGATTTGGATCAATTCACCAGGAAACCCGGATGGCCGCGTCATGGACGTTGCCGAAATGAAGGCAGCAGTTGACCGCGCGCGCGAGCTCGGTGCCTTGTTGGCAAGCGATGAATGCTATGCCGAACTTGGCTGGAACGAATGGTCTGACAAGCTAATCCCGTCCGTTTTGGACCCGCGCGTTTGCGGCGACAGCCACGAAGGCGTCATGGCGGTTTACTCGCTCAGCAAGCAATCAAACATGGCCGGTTACCGTGCCGCATTTGCCGTGGGCGAAGCATCCTTGATCAAGGGTTTGGTGAACCTGCGTATGCACTCAGGTCTGAACACCCCGCTTCCAGTGCAGCGAGCGATGGTGGTTGCGCTCGGCGACGAAGAGCACGTTGCAATCGAAAAAGAGATCTACCGAGAGCGCCGTGAGGTTTTGCTTGGCGCAGTGCGCGATTACGGCTTCCAGCTGGCAGACAGTGAGGCCGGTCTATACCTTTGGGCCACGCTTGGCGAAGACTGCTTCAAGACCGTTGACCGCATGGCTGACCTGGGCATCGTGGTCGTTCCAGGAACTTTTTATGGAGAGTTCAGCACCCAATACGTGCGCTTTTCAATCACAGCAACAGATGACAAAATTGCCGAAGGTGCGCGTCGACTTCGTGATGCCATAGGCTTGGTTTAGCCCAAACAAGGGGCGTTAGAGAGACACAGGAGCTTCGATGACCTCGAGCGACAAAGTTACAGTCACCTATGGTGATGTCACAGCCGAATTCCCAGTGATTCAGGCGGTAGACGGCCCATCGGCAGTTGACATTTCGAAGCTAACCGCGGTCACCGGTTTGACCGCTTACGACCAGGGTTTTGTAAACACTGCTTCTACTAAGTCGGCGATCACCTTCATCGATGGTGGCGCAGGCATTCTCCGTCACCGCGGCTATCCAATCGAACAGCTGGCTGGCAGCAAGTCATTCCTAGAGACCTCGTTCCTATTGATTTATGGTGAGCTTCCGACTCCGGCTGAGCTGGCCAAGTTCGAAGAGAAGATCCGTCGTCACACCCTGGTTCACGAAGACCTAAAAAACCTCTTCCACGCAATGCCTCAGAACGCGCACCCAATGGCCGTTCTAGCAGCCGGTGTTTCAGCGCTTTCGACCTTCTACCAGGACTCGCTGGACCCAAACGACCCTGAGCAGGTTGAGCTCTCAACCATTCGCTTGCTCGCCAAGCTTCCGGTTCTGGCTGCCTATGCAAACAAGAACAGCATGGGTCAGGCTTTGCTTTACCCTGACAACAGCCTTAGCTATGTCGAGAACTTCCTTCGCATGAACTTTGGCAACATGGC
>JAGNYY010000007.1 GCA_017984715.1 Rhodoluna sp. | reverse complement strand
ATCATCTCCCCCAGATTACCTCGGCGCTCCGAAACTAACTGGCAGAATGAAGCCATGAGCAATGACGCCACGAAGCCAAACGCAACACCAGAGACTAAATCAGACCCTGGAGCCAACCGCTCTCGCACGCCGACCAGCCAGCAATTTCTCGACTACATGGGCTCCGGCTGGGCGGATGCCGCGTCTGGCGAGACTAAGAGATCTCAGGTGGCCGATTACACCCCGGACCGTCGAGCCAAGGTTGCCGCGGCATTCGCTGGCGAAGTTATCTTGATTGAAGCCGGGCCTGCGGCGACTCGCTCAAACGACACCGAATACCGTTACCGCCCGCACTCTGCATTCGCACACCTAACCGGCTGGGGCGCCCACACTGTGCCAGATTCTGTCCTGGTCATCGATGCACGCCAGGAAACCACCCACAGCATTCTGTTCCTGCGCGAGACGGCAGGCAAAGACTCATCCGAGTTTTTTGCCAACTCTGCCATCGGCGAATTTTGGGTTGGCCAGCGCCCATCGCTTATCGAGGTTGGGCAGCTACTGGACCTTGAAACCCGCTCGCTGAGTGATTTCGAAAAATATACCGAGTCGCTAGGCAAGAACATCATTACCCTTGAGCACCCGGCGCTCGCCGAATTTGTCTCCGAGCTTCGATTGGTCAAGGACCAGTACGAGATTTCCGAGATGCGCAAGGCTGTTGACGCCTCCATCAAGGGCTTCGAACAAGTTGTCGCAAACCTCGGCAAAGCAAAGACCCATCCTCGAGGTGAACGCATTGTAGAGACAGCGTTCTTCACCGAGGCACGTGCCAACGGTAACGACCTCGGCTACGAAACCATCGCGGCAGCCGGCGACCACGCCTGCACTCTGCACTGGATCATTAACAACGGCCCGGTGCGCGATGGCGACCTTTTGCTCTTGGATGCCGGTGTAGAGATGGAAAGCCTCTACACGGCTGACGTGACCCGCACCATTCCGATCAATGGCAAGTTCTCAACGATTCAACGCCAGGTCTATGAGGCCGTTCTAGAGGCCGCTGATGCGGTCTTCGCAATGGCCAAACCGGGAGTTCTGTTCAAAGACATGCACGCGACTGCGATGCGCGTGATTGCCGAAAAAACGCATGGATGGGGTTTCCTGCCGGGCTCGATTGAAGATTCGCTGAATCCAGAGAATCAGCACCACCGCCGCTGGATGGTTCACGGCACCGGCCACCACCTCGGCTTAGATGTGCACGACTGCGCCCAGGCTCGACGCGAGATGTCTATGGAAGCCGAGCTCAAGCCGGGCATGATTTTCACCATTGAGCCGGGGCTCTACTTCCACCGCAACGACCTGCTGGTGCCCGAGGAATTCCGCGGCATCGGTGTGCGCATCGAAGATGACGTGGTGGTCACCGAAACCGGCGTCGAAAACCTCACAGCTGCGCTGCCACGCAAGGTGGATGAGCTTGAGGCTTGGCTAGCCAAGCACTCGGCTTAACTAACCGCGATTAGTTCTGGTGGTTTTCGTGGTCGGCGATGGCTTTTTCGGCCTGGTCGGCTAGGTTGCCTGGAACCTGCACCTCATACTTGCCGGCAACAACGCTTGATTGACTGACAAAGGCGCGCTTGTTCTTGGCAACCGAAAAACGAAGAATGTTGAAGAGCATTCCGATGCCGGCACCAATCATTACCGAAGAAAATGCGGAGCCCACGGCTGCAGTTGATTCGGCATCAGGTGCCGTACCAAAGAAGAGCCCAAGCAAAAGACCCAGCCAAGAACCGGTAACAGCGCCGCTGAGTGCGATGCGACCATAGGTCATCTTGCCGCGCACCCGCTCGACACTTCGAAGGTCTTTGCCGACGATTGCGACCGCCCCGGCAGGGAACCCGTGGTTGATTAGAGTGTCAACAAAGGACACAGCATCTGCATATTCGGTGAACTTTCCGATCACCTGCCCCTTGGGCATGGTTGCTGGCTGACGGCGAGGAGTTCTTTGGGTTTTGTTCACCAAACCATTCTGGCACGGCACCGCCCCACTCGTCTAAGGTTGAAGGATGAGCGCAACGAGAGTATTTGTCGCCAGATTGGCTGGCTGTGGCGTCTTTGACCCTGCGGGAGACCGCGTCGGTAAGGTCATCGACGTTCTCGTTTCATACCGTAAATCGGGTGCTCCTAAGGCAACCGGAATGTTGGTCGAAATCAGTGGCCGCCGTCGAGTTTTTGTTCCAATCGCGCGCGTCACCTCGATTTCAGCCGGCCAGGTAATCACCACCGGGCTGATCGACCTTCGCCGTTTCACTCAGCGCGGGCAAGAAGTTCGCGTGGTTGCTGAGATTCTCGGTCGCAAAGTTAGCCTGCTCGATGGCAGCGGCAGTGCGAGCATCGACGACCTGGCGATTGAACTTGGCAAGAACAGCGACTGGGTTGTTTCTGAACTTTTCTTGCGTCGCCCAAAGACCTCAGCTTCACCATTTGCTCGCGGCGCGACACTGTTTGCATCTTGGGAACAAGTGGTTGAAGAGGGCAAGACCGAAGAAGGTCAGAGCGCTCAGCAGCTGATTGCAACTTACTCAGAACTGCGCCCTGCCGACCTCGCGAGCGCCCTGCTCGACCTGCCAGACGAGCGCATGATTGAGGTCGCCGAAGAGCTTGATGACGAGCGACTTGCCGATGTGCTCGAAGAGCTCCCTGAAGATGAGCAGATCGACATCATCACCGAGCTGGACGACGAGCGCGCCGCTGAGGTTCTTGACCTCATGGAGCCCGATGACGCCGCCGACTTGATGGCCAACCTACCTGAAGAGCGCACCGAAGCCATCCTTGAATTGATGGACGAAGAAGAAGCTGACGACATTCGCATGTTGATGCAGTTCGACGAGTTCACCGCGGGTGGTTTGATGACCACCGAGCCGATTATTTGCGCAGCTGATGCAACCGTTGCCGAAGCTATGGCGCTGATTCGTCGCAAGGATGTTGCACCGGTGCTTGCAGCATCGGTGTTCGTAACGCTTCCTCCATACGAAGTGGCCACCGGCCGCTACCTGGGTGTCGTGCACTTCCAGAAGCTGCTGCGCTACCCACCTCACGAGCGTCTTGGCAGCCTGCTCGACACCGAGCTCGAGCCGGTCAAGCCTGACACTCACATCTCGGTGATTCACCGAACTTTTGCTAACTACAACCTGGTGGCACTGCCAGTTGTCGACGATGAAAACCGCCTCATTGGCGTTGTCACCGTGGATGACGTGCTCGACCACCTACTGCCTGACGACTGGCGAGAGGAGGGACACTAATGGCTAAATCAAACGGACGTCTAGACGCACCAATCGGCCAGCGTCGTCGCCTTCTGCCAAAGATTTCGATCGACCAGGAAAACTTCGGTCGCGCATCGGAAGCTTTCGCGCGCGCGATGGGAACGGGTTCATTCTTGATTTGGATGACCGTGATTGTTGCCGTTTGGCTTACCTGGAACACCCTGATGCCAAGCGAAGGCCAGTTTGACCCGCGCGCCACAAACTTCACCCTGTTGACCTTGATTCTCTCGATGCAGGCGTCGTATGCGGCACCCTTGATTCTTTTGGCTCAGAATCGCCAGGACGACCGCGACCGAGTTCAATTCGAGCAAGACCGTCAGCGTGCCGAACGCAACCTTGCCGACACCGAGTATCTGGCTCGCGAAGTTGTAGCGCTTCGTCTGGCCATCGAAGATTTGGCTACCAAAGACTTCGTTCGCGATGAACTTCGCGACCTGCTCAAGGAAATTCTGGATGAGCGTCGCCGCGATTAATCGCGCACTGACCTCCGTCATCGATCCTGAACTGCGGTTGCCGCTAACCGAATTGGACATGATTGGCGAGGTTTCGCTGAACGACGGGTTGGCCACGGTTGAGGTCAAGCTAACAGTGGTCGGCTGCCCTGCCTCGGCAAAGATTGAGAGAGAAACCCGTGAGGCAGTTCTTGCCGTTGACGGCGTCACCTCGGTGGATGTGCAGCTGGGCGTCATGACTCAGGTCGAGCGCGACGCCTTGAAAGTCAAGCTCCGAAACGGCAAGCCGCCACGCTTCAATCCATTCGGCAAAGACACCCTCACTCGCGTATTTTTGATTGGCTCGGGCAAAGGTGGCGTTGGCAAGTCATCGGTGACGACAAACCTTGCTGTGTCTCTGGCCGACCAGGGTTTCCGCGTCGGTTTAGTCGATGCCGACATTTTCGGCTTCTCGATTCCTGGGCAACTTGGGCTAACCGATAAGCCGACTCGTGTTGACGAAATGATTCTTCCGCCGGTTTCGGCAAACGGGGTCAAGGTCATCTCAATCGGCATGTTTTTAGAGGACAGCAAGCCGGTCGCTTGGCGAGGGCCAATGCTGCATCGAGCCATTGAGCAGTTTCTATGCGATGTTTTTTGGGGCGACTTGGATTTCTTGCTCGTTGACCTTCCACCGGGCACCGGCGATGTGGCGATCAGCCTGGGGCAACTGTTGCCAACCGCTAAGACCGTGGTTGTCACCACCCCTCAGGTTGCAGCCGCCGAAGTTGCCGAACGATCAGGTTCGGTAGGGCTTCAAACCGGCCAATCGGTTTTCGGCGTAATCGAAAACATGTCGTGGTTGATTCAACCTGACGGTTCAAGACTCGAACTATTCGGCAGCGGTGGCGGCCAGGCCGTTGCAGAGCGGCTAACCAAGATTTCGAATTCACCTGTGAAACTGCTCGGTCAGATCCCGATGTCTATCGCGCTTCGCGAGGGCTCTGATGAGGGCCAGCCAATTGTGCTCACTGACCCCGATGACCCGGCGGCTCAGGTCATTGCCAAACTTGCCAAATTGCTTGCCGCGACCAAGCTCGGCTTGGCCGGAAAACCCCTGGGGATATCCCCTGTTTAAACCCCTGAAGACCAGTGAACAACTTAGGTTTGAACTATGCCAGGTCTACTAAGAAGAGTTCTCATCGTCGAAGACGAACAGCTAGTTTCAGCACTGCTTGAACAAACTCTGCAGTCGGTTAATTTTCAAACTTCAAGGGCAAATAATGCCGTCGAGGCCAAACGACAAATTGAAACCTTTGACCCAGACATCGCACTGCTGGACATCGACCTGGGCCCGGGAGCAAACGGCATCGATGTGGCACACATCCTGGCTAAAAAGCACCCAGATATCGCAATCCTGTTTCTCACCAAATTTCCAGATCTACGTTCTGCTGGGCTCAAGATGGAAGACTTGCCGGCCGGATGCGGATTCCTTCGCAAGGAACTGGTTGGCAACACCGAGTACCTAGTGAACGCCATCGACAACGTGCTGGGCGAGCGCCCGCAGGTGCGTGACGACTTGCTGCCTGACCGCCCTCTTTCGGTGCTAACCAAGAATCAGGTCGAAGCCCTTCGCCTGCTTGCCAGCGGATACACGAATGCTGAAATCGCTCGGCGCAGAGAAACCTCGGTGTCTTCGGTGGAGCAGCTCTTGAACACCACCTTCAAGAACCTTGGCGTTCAGTCTTCGGAAGAAATCAACCCACGCATCGAAGCCGTCAGAATCTTTATTCAAGCCGCTGGAATTCCTAACCGAGACAACTAGTGGACATAAAACTCGCCTTTGATCGGCTCACCGGACGACACGTCCTTGGGCCTGGCGTGTTCTGGTCTACTCTTGCGTTCAGCTTTCTAGCGCACGCTCTCGGCTCGAGCGATCTAGCCACCGGCAACATCCTGGCTCGCCTCGCCGCTGTAACCCTGGCGCACCTTGCCATGATGATCATTCTGGCGCTGGCTCGGCAAGCCTTCTGGCGACTGAACGCAAGCCTGGCGACGCTAGCCCTAATAATCGGCGGCTACATTCTCGCCGGAGCCATCCGAGGCCTTACTCTCCAAATCACCCTTTACAGCCTGGGCGCAGCTGAAACCGGCTATTCAACATACCGACTCATCGGCGGCGTCGTGGTGATGGCAACCGGGCTGATTTGGGCGGCATTCGCTTTCGGAATCAAGGCTGAATGGGGAGCAAAGCGAGCCACGCTCAGCGGCACCAAGCAGCAACTTGAATCTTTGTTGGCCGACAGCGAGACTCGTCTTGAGGTTGAAGCCAGCGACACAATGTCGACGATTGAGTCGATGCTCCAAACGGCGCTGTTGCCCGAACTTGCCGAGTCACCTCAGCGTGCCCTCACCAAACTTCAAGCACTAATCAACGACACTCTTCGACCACTGAGCGCGTTACTCGCTTCTAACCAACCGAAACTTGAGCTCGTTCGCCTGGACCCAACGGCTTACCGGTTTCGCTGGACCACAGCGCTCACGCACCTGAAACTCCGGGAATCCAGCCGCCCGTTCACAATAGGCCTAATCTTGGCAACCCTAGCGGTCAACGGTTTTGTTCAGTACCTTCCTGAGATCAGCGCGATTTGGCTCTTACTTCTGTCATTCGTGGTGCTTGCCTCCGGCCTGTCCCTTTCAAGATTTGTTCTAGCGGGGTTGGTTGACCGCCTGCCGCCGAGCATTCGTGTTATTGCGGTTCTTGCGGTGCTTTTCTTGGTCGGTTTCGTGGGCGGCTTGGGTGTTTTATCGCTTGGCGATGACCCTCTGGTGGCGGTCACCCTGTCGGCAAATGGCGGTGTCGCTTCAGCATTATTGGGGGCACTGTTCGGCATCAATCACGCCGCATCCAAAGAGATGGAATCAATCGAGTTACAACTGAAAAACTATGAACACAAACTTCGCTGGACCATCGCCGCGCTAAATGGTCAGCACTGGCTTCAGAAAAAGCAGTTTGCTCGAAAGATTCACGGCCCGATTCAATCTGAGGTCGCCGCAGCAGCGATCAGAATCGAACGAAGCCTCAGCACGGGTGAAGTAACCGAGTCAGGTGAAGTGGTGCTTCGCAATCTGCGCGACCGCCTCGCAAAACTCTTGGATGACACCAAGGGAACCTCTGATGTGCGACCGGTGCTTGCCGAGATTGCCGAAACTTGGCACGGCCTTTGCAAGATCGAACTCGAAATGTCTGAAGAAGTTGAGCGGACGCTGAAGCAGGACGCCACCTGCGTTGAAACCGTGCTTGAGATAGCGCGAGAGGCCTGTTCAAATGCCATTCGTCACGGTTCGGCCGAGGACATCCTCCTGACCGTCGAGATGGCCAACCATGAGTTGGTGAAGCTGACGGTGAGAAACGATGGCACCAAGGTTGATATCGACTCTAAACGTGGCGTCGGAAGCGCCTACCTAGACGATTGCACCTACAGTCACGCTCTAGAAATGAACGAGGATGGCGCCATTTTGACCGCGACCATTCCATACCGAACTAAATAGTCGGCCACAAGTCTTAGAGTTATCGCATGAGCGAAACCAGCCTTGCTAACCTCTTGGGCCACCTACCTGCCAGCCAGCTATCAATAGCGATTCACAACCCGACCAACGGCAAAAAGATTTACGACTTGCCACAGCTGCCAGCGTCGGTTGTCGAGACCTCGGTGGCGCAAGCGCGCGAGGCTCAGAAACTTTGGGGCCAGGTTTCCCCAGCCGAACGAGCTCGCGTTCTATTGAAAACCCACGACCTGCTGATGGCTAACCAAGAACGTCTGATCGAACTTTTGCAGCTGGAGACCGGCAAGGCAAAATCGCACGCCTTCGAAGAAGTTGCCGGGGCTTACGGAGCGGCAAGATACTTCGGAAAAATAGCGTCAAAAACTCTAAAAGCAAGGCGAACCAAGGCCGGAGTTCCTTTCCTCACCAAGACCTGGGTTGAGCACACTCCCCTTGGCGTGGTTGGCGTGATCACCCCTTGGAACTACCCATTGGCCTTGACAATGCTCGATGTGTTGCCAGCTCTGGCTTCCGGAAACGCTGTGGTTCAAAAGGCCGATAACCAAACAGCCCTCACCGTCCTATTCGCTCGCCACCTGGCTCTTCAAGCCGGGCTGCCTGCGGGCACCTGGACAATCGTGGTGGGTGATGGAGCAGAGGTTGGCAACGCCATAACGGACACTGCAGACTATGTGGCTTTTACTGGCTCAACTGCCACCGGCCGCATGGTTGCCGAACGCGCAGCGAAGCGTTTGATCGGCTATTCGCTCGAACTCGGCGGCAAAAACCCGATGATCGTGCTCGAAGGGGCTAACTTGAAGCGTGCCGCCGATCTTGCCCTAGCTGGCGCGTTTGGTTCGGCTGGTCAACTTTGTGTCTCGCTTGAACGCGTTTATGTTCCAAACCACCTCAAAGATGCATTCTCTGCCGAACTTGCCAGCCGCACCCAAAAACTTACCGTTGGCGCTTCAAAGCACTTCGACATGGACATGGGAACCCTTTCTGGCCAAGCGCAACTAGATCGAGTTTCAGGGTTTGTCGAGCAAGCCATCGAATCAGGAGCAAAAGTGGTCGCTGGCGGGCACGCCCTGCCCGAACACGGCCCATACTTTTATGCGCCCACCGTGATCACCGATGTGACGTCGGCGGCAAACCTCTATCGCAAAGAGGTCTTTGGCCCACTGCTTGCCATCGAAGGTTACGACTCAATCGAAGAGGCCATCGAGCTTGCCAATGACACCGAATATGGCCTAAACGCCTCGGTGGTTGGTCCGAAGCGCGAGGCACTTCGGGTCGCCTCTCAGCTCATGGCGGGAAGCGTGAACATCAACGAAGGATTCCGCGCCACCTTTGCGTCGATGGAGTCTCCGATGGGCGGTATGAAGAACTCGGGCATGGGGCGCCGCAACGGTGTCGAGGGGCTGCTGAGATTCACCGAAACCAGAACCGTGGGCATTGCCTCAGGAATTCTGCGTTTGCCACTGCGCGCCAAAGATTACAACCAAATGGCACCGCTGATGGTCTTGTTGATGAAGGCTCTACGTCGCTTCTGAGTCGAAAGGCGCTCGTTCGCCCACTGCAAGCTTTTGCACCGGAGTGGCCTTTGGCTCGTTTAGCCCTGCGCCAGCTGGACTCTTAGGGCTCAGGTCTTCAACTAGAGCTTCACGGATGATGCGACGCGGGTCATACTGGCGCGGGTCAAGCTTCTTCCAGTCGAGATCTTGGTATTCAGGGCCGAGCTCGTTGGAGAGCTGGTCTTTGGCACCCTCGGCCATTCTTCGAACCGACTTTATAAGGTTCGCGAGCTGCTTCGCATACTGCGGCAAGCGCTCTGGGCCGAGCACAAAAGCAGCAATAATCACCAGGATTATTAGCTTCTCGCCGCTTAGACCAAACACCCTTCCAGATTACCGCTTCGCTGCAGGCCAAAGCACCCCGCGAGACTTATGCTTTAGCCAAGGAGTGCCAAATGGTAGACAAAATCAGTAGCTGGAAGTTTGCAGAAGACTTCGTCGACGAGTCAGAGGTTTTGCGCGCTGCTCGCGGTCGCGCAGAAGAGCTTGGCCTAGAGTGCATTACTCCCTCGGTTGGTGCGCATCTTGCCCTGATTGCCTCAGCCCTTGGCGCAAAGGCTATTGTCGAAGCCGGCACCGGAACCGGTGTGTCTGGCCTCTGGCTACTGAGCGGTGCCCCACAGGCTGTGCTTGCCACGATAGACACCGAAACTGAAATTCAGGCTGCTGCACGACGAGCCTTCGGCGACGCAAACATTGCAGCCAACCGAACCCGCGTGATCACCGGCAAGGCACTTGACGTTATGTCTAACATGGCCGATGCCGCTTACGACCTGGTCTTTTTAGACGCAGATCGCGAATCACTCGAAGCCCAACTGCACGAGGCTTCTCGACTACTTCGCCCGGGTGGCGTGGTTGCAATCGCTCACGCACTTTGGCGCGACCGTGTGCCAGACCCGGCAATGCGCGATGACGCAACCTCTATCTATCGCGATGTGCTGAGATTCTTCAGCAGCCAGGATGACTTCGTTTCGGTGCTCTCACCGGTTGGCGATGGGTTGCTCATGGCAAGCAAACGCGCGCACTAAATCTTAGAAATGAAAAAATGCCGGTCATCGCTGACCGGCATTTTTTTGAAACTGTTTAGGCCTTTACGACCCCAGCTAGAACCTGGTGAAGGTTCTTAGCTTCTTCCTCGTTGACCGAGACGACTAGACGGCCGCCGCCTTCTAGTGGCACACGAAGAATGATTAGACCGCGAGGTTCGCGTTCTGCCTCCATTGGCCCGTCCCCGGTGCGTGGCTTCATTGCTGCCATTTAAAACTCCTTGAAATGCATGGGCGTTACCGCCGAACTTCTATTATCCCACGGGGTTTAGGGGCAAAAACCGAATCCTTTATTAACAGTTATCAAATCAATAACTTTAGGGCGGGCTGAAATCTGGCGCGGCATAGCGCCAACAGGTCATTAACCAGGCAAACTGAAGCACCACCAAGATGGCAAGGCCCAAGTATTGAAAAGATTTTGGCCATCGCACCCAGGCCTGAGACAAAGCACCGAACAACACAAAGGTGGGCATAAGTATTCGCAGAATGCTCGACTGAGGGAAGAAGAACAGCACTAAATAAACGAAGTATGAGGCGCTGAAAGCGCCTAGTTCGAGACCCAGCGCACGCACCTGCGGGATAAAGAAGACTGCAACGGCACCAACTAGAGCGGCAACCACCAGAAGTTGCCCGGCCAGCCCGCCAACAAAGTATTCGGCCGATGAGAACCAAGGCAGAATCGGCGCAAGCCCACCACCATCAAAAGGGTAACCTGCTCGCCAGGCCAGCTCGGTGGCAACATAAGCATCGGGACGACCCGTGACCAGCGCTGCAACCAGGGGCCAGGCGAAGTTGAGCGCCAATGCGATAGCCGACAACGCTGCCAGCCGCAGGGCTTCTAGGGCCGGAAAACCGCGGTTACCCATCCGTGCCTGAATGAACCGATAGAGCCAAACTAGAGCGAATGCTAAGGCGAGAGCGGCTAGGCCGGGCCGAGTAAACGCCAGGGCCAGCATTGCCAAGGTAGTAAACCAAAACCGGTCGCTGATCCAGGCATAAATCGCGAGGGCAAGAAGAAGGAGCCCCAAGCTCTCGGCATAACCGGTCTGCAAAACGGGTGACGCCGGTGAGAGCAAAAACAGGCCGACCGCCCAGAGCGCCTGGTGGTCGTTTAGTTTGGCTGCGAAAATACGGAAGGCAACCAGGGCGAAGCAGGCTCCAAAGACCGAGGCAAGAATTGGGGCCGCGAACTTCCAGTCAACCTGCAGAAAATCAAATGCGTGCACCGCAGTCGGGAACCCAGGCATGAATGCCCATTCGTTTTGAACCACTGCACCGTTCGCGGCTTGAGGCAGGGCGCTCGGGTAGCCGCCGGCATAAATCTTTCCGTACCACTCGACATCCCAGATGTTCAGGAAGTCAAAATAGTTCGGATTCGCCTTGGTCCAGTAGTTGTCACCCTGCGTGGCCGCGGTGATCAGAAACAGTAAAAATGTCAGACCGCGAGTTGCCAGATAAACGGCGAGAACTCGAACCCACCAGGCGTTTTGAGCTAAGCGGTCAACCATTTACGAAGTGCGGTTTCGCAGGCATAGATCTGGCTGACTGGAACGTTTTCGTCGTCGGCATGAGCCTTGCTTGGGTCGCCGGGGCCGAAGTTTATGGCCGGGATTCCGAGTGCACTAAAGCGTGCCACGTCTGTCCAGCCATACTTTGGTCTAGGAGTGGTTTGGGTTGCTTCCAAAAAGGCAATTGCCTCCGGGCGGTCAAGCCCTGGCCGTGCTCCTTCAGCAGAGTCGGTGACCACAACTTCAAAACCGGCGAACACTTCGCGCAGGTGAGCTTCGGCATCTAGAGAAGACTTGCTTGGAGCAAAACGATAGTTGACCGTGACCTTCACCTGGTCTGGGATGACGTTGGTAGCGATGCCGCCGCTGATCAAAACCGCATTCAGGCTCTCTCGATAAACCAGGCCATCCACTTCAATTTCATCGGTGACATGTTCGTCAAGAATGGTCAGAAGTTTGGCTGCACCGTGGATGGCGTTCTTGCCCATCCAAGGTCGTGCAGAGTGAGCCTTGATGCCTCGCAGGGTGATTTCGGCGCGCATTGTTCCGTTGCAGCCGCCCTCTACCATCGCGCCGGTTGGCTCGCATAGAACTGCGAAGTTGGCTTCAAGAAGGTCAGGGCGATTGCGAGAAATACGGCCGAGTCCATTTAGGCTTGCGTCCACCTCTTCGTGGTCATAGAAAATCCAGGTCAGGTCAACGTTTGGTTCTGCGAGTTCGGCAGCCAACTTGAGCTGAACGGCAACACCGGCCTTCATATCAACGGTTCCGCGACCCCAGAGAACTTGCTCTCGTTCCATCGGCAAAAACTGCACCGGCAGGTTGTCGGCAACCGGAACGGTGTCGATGTGGCCAGCGATTACAACGCGAGATGCTCGCCCCAAATTTGTTCGAGCAATAACGGCATCAGCGTCACGGATGACTTCGAGGTGCCCATACTGGCGAAGCGCGATTTCGATCGCGTCTGCCAACTCTTTTTCGTTGCCCGAAACCGACTCGATGTCGCAGATGTCGCGGGTTAGTTCGACCAGATCGCCGGTCAGATTTAGAGTTACGGAAGCCATAGAACGAGCCTAACTTGTAACCTTGTAGGTATGACTCAGGCAAGCTTTCTAGATTCACGCGCATGGGGCCTCGGCCTCGCAACCACAGCAAACGACGGAACCATCCTGGATGTTTGGTATCCATCTCCAGCTTTGGGAAGCGCTCCTTCGGAAGCAAGCCTGAGCGACGAGCTTCAGGCGCTTGCCGGCAAGGATGACCGCCGACGTGTTTCGATTCAACTAGTTAAGACCGAGGTCGACCTGACCCAGCCAGTTTCTGGCACCGCCGACGCATACCTGCGCTTGCACCTGCTATCACACCTAATCGTGAAGCCAAACACCATCAACTTGGATGGGCTGATTCCGAACTTGCCAATCGTGGCGTTCACCAATGTTGGTCCGGTTGCTCTGACAGATCTCGAAGAACTTCGCCCAGCGCTAACCCGCCAGGGAATCAGCGTTTATGCAATCGACAAGTTCCCTCGCTTGGTCGACTATGTGACCCCAGCCAAGGTTCGAATTGCCGATGCCTCGCGTGTGCGCCTAGGTGCTCACTTGAGCCCAGGAACCACGATTATGCACGAGGGTTTTGTGAACTTCAATGCCGGAACTTTGGGCACTTCGATGGTTGAGGGTCGCATTTCACAGGGCGTTGTAGTGGGTGACGGCGCAGACATCGGCGGTGGTGCGTCAATCATGGGCACCTTGTCTGGTGGAGGCAAGGAGCGCGTAGCGATCGGCGCCCGCGCACTGCTCGGCGCAAACGCCGGAGTTGGAATTTCAATCGGTGACGACACCGTGGTTGAAGCGGGTCTCTACGTGACCGCGGGAACCAAGGTCACCATCATCGATGGCGCTGAAGAGCGAACCGTAAAGGCTGCCGAACTATCAGGTCAGCCGAGCTTGTTGTTCCGTCGCAACTCGCTAACCGGCCGCGTCGAAGTTGTCGGTCGCAAGGGCGAAGGAATTCAGCTCAACTCGATGCTGCACGGCTAGAGTCCCAGCCACGCTCAGGCAGTGGCTGTGCGCCAAGCATCACTGGCGCCGGGCCCTGCGGCAAGACAACGCCGATTGGCTTGAAGGCACGGGGCAATGTCGAACCTACAGGGAAAGTCGCCAGCAGCGAATGGTCTTCTCCCCCGCCGATAACCCAATCGCTCGGATTGGCATCAATAGCCCGGGCGGCTTCTTCGAGAACAGCCTCAAAACCCTGCAATTGCTGCGGGTCGATCTGAATCGTGACCGCGGAGGCTTTGGCAATGCGTGCGGCATCTCGGGCCAGACCATCCGAAAGATCGAGCATTGAAGTCGCGCCAGCGACCGCGGCAGCTGGCCCCGAAGAAATCGGCGGGTTTGGGCGACGCTGGATGTTGACCAGCTCGTCATAAGCCGAAACGGCATCAAAATTGCCACTCGAAAGAAGCGCTAAGCCAGCCGCTGCACGCCCGAGAGTGCCAGCCACAGCGAGAACATCGCCTACCTGAGCTCCAGAGCGCAAAACCGGCTCTCGGCCCTCTAGCGAGCCGTGTGCCGCCACCGAAATCATGACCTGGTCGCTCGCAGCGAGATCGCCACCCACCACGCCACACCCCGGTGCAAGGGCAAGACAGGCCGCCTTAAGGCCATCGGCAAAGTGCTCAAGCCAGCTGACCTTGGTGGTTCCAGGAACCGAAAGTGCAACGACGAGGGCGGTTGGCACGGCACCCATCGCGGCGACATCAGCGACGTTGCTGGCCACGGCCTTCCAACCAAGATCGTAGGCGCTGGACCAGTCGAGTTTGAAGTCGTGGCCTTCAATCAGTGTGTCGGTGGTAACGGTAAAACGGCCATCCGGGGCGGCAATAATTGCCGAATCGTCACCCGGCCCAACCAGCGCATGCTCAGATGAGTTGAGTCGGGCGATGGTGCGCTTCAGCGCTTCGTTTTCGCCGACCTGGGCGACAGTTTCTAGATTTGACACACTGTTAGCCTATTCTCGATGAAGATTTCACGCACCGCACTCGCACTTTTGGCTGGCCTCGCTTTGGCAGGCTCGCTTTCGGCATGCTCAGCAACGATCAGCCTCGAGGCAGCAGCCGATTCGAATAATCCGGCTTGCGCTGAGGTTTCGGTGAGGCTACCCGAGCAGGTTGCCGAGCTGGATAAGCGTGCAACCGATGCGCAAGCGACCGGAGCCTGGGGAAACCCGACCGCCGTGATTTTGCGTTGCGGGCTTGAGCCAGTGGCGGTTAGCGCTCTGCCTTGTGTGACCGCTAACGGTGTTGACTGGCTGGTCGACGAAAGCGCAAAACCGAGCTATCGGTTCATAACTTTTGGTCGCACACCGGCCACCGAAGTCATTGTTGATTCGACCAAGGTTGCAGGCGTTTCGGCGCTGAGTGATTTGAGTGGCGCGATTCAAAGCATCGAAGCGACCAAAGAGTGCTCCGCAATCACGAACTAGTTTTTGTTTAGCGCCAGGTGAACTAGTTCATCAATCAAGTCGGCATATTCGATGCCCGATGCCTGCCAGAGCGATGGGAACATCGATAGCGGGGTGAAGCCAGGCATCGTGTTGATTTCATTCACGAAGAAGCCATCGGCGGTCAAGAAGAAATCGACGCGAGCCAATCCCTCACAGCCAAGGGATTTGAAAGCGCGGCGAGCGATGGCCTGCATTTCGGCAAGTTCGGCTGCGGTCAGTTTCGCTGGGATGATCAGGTCAACCGAGTCTTCATCCTGGTATTTGGCTTCGAAGTCATAGAAGTCGCGGCCGGTGACCACGATTTCACCGGCGGTGGAAACGCGTGGCTCTTCGGCACCTCTGCCCGAGATAACTGCACACTCAACTTCACGGCCGACTAGGCCCTTCTCGACGACCAACTTGTTGTCATTCTCGAAAGCCAGCTTGGCCGCCGCCTTGAACTCTGACATGTCCTTGACTTTGGAGACACCCACCGATGAACCCGCTCGCGCAGGCTTCACGAATAGCGGCAAGCCACCTAGCCCAGCAACCGCCTCGAGTGCAGCGGTCGGGTTGGCCAACCAGTCGCGCTGGTGGATGACAACGTGCGGGGTTACCGGCACGCCCGCAGCTTCAAATAAGGCCTTGGTGAACTCTTTATCCATGCCCGCAGCCGATGCCAAAACGCCATTGCCCACGTATGGCAAACCGAGCAACTCTAGGTAACCCTGAAGAGTGCCATCTTCGCCGAACGGGCCATGCAAAACCGGGAAAACCACGTCAACCTGACCGAGTGAACTGCGTGCTCCGGTGATGTCTAGGCGTGTGATTTCACGGCTGCCATCCATGGCGAATTCGATGCGCGAACCCTCATCCTTGACAGTGGCTAGCTCGCCTTTACGCAGCGCCCACTTTGCAGCATCATCGGCAGCCGGCACGAAGACACCCTGCTTGGTGATGCCCACCGGGATGACGTTGTATTTGCTTCGATCTATCGCGCCGAGAACGCCAGCCGCGGTTGCACAAGAAATTGAATGCTCACTTGAGCGACCTCCGAAGAGCAGAACCAGGTTTAGCTTCGCCATAGCTACTCGCCTACCGGGCCGTCTGTCTCGTGGGTGAGGTGAGGTGCGATGTCCTTAGGATTCATCTTGCCCTCGAGAACCAACTGAACCTGCTCAACAATCGGCATCGAAACACCCTTGGCACTGGCCAACTGAAGAATCGGAGCAACCGAAGAAAGGCCCTCTGCGGTCTGAGACATGCGGCGAAGAACCTCGCGAAGCGTGTAACCCTTGCCGAGCATTTCACCGGCCTTGTGGTTGCGAGAAAGTGGCGATTCGGAAGTTGCAATCAGGTCGCCCAGGCCAGCAAGGCCAACCATTGTGGTTGCTTTGGCGCCGTAAGCGACGGCAAAGCGTGAGATTTCGGCAAGGCCACGGGTCATGATCGAAGCCTTGGTGTTTTCTCCGTAGCCGACGCCATTCACGATGCCGATTGCGACAGCGATTAGGTTCTTGAGAATTCCGCCAAACTCGGTGCCGATTACATCCTTGTTGGTGAATGTAGTGAAATAGCCGTTCGTCGCAGCCTTGGCTACTGTCTCGGCGGCGGTCTTGCTGGTTGAGGCAGCAACCGATGCCGCCGGCTGACCCTGAGCGATTTCTAAAGCTAGGTTTGGCCCAGAAACGACGGCGATCTGATCAGCTGGGAAGCCGGTGACCGAGGCAATAACCTCGCTCATTCGAAGGCCGGTGTCTTTCTCGACGCCCTTCATCAAACTGACCAGGATGGCACCCTTCGGCAACAGCGGGCCCCACTCTTGGAGGTTTCCACGCAGCGACTGCGATGGAACCGATAGGAAGACGAGCTCTGCGCCGTCCAGAACAGCCGCGACATCTGGGCTGGCAGTTAGCGACTTTGGCAGATGAATGCCTGGCAAATAGTCGCCATTGCGGTGATCCTGGTTGATTTCTTCGGCAACGTCTTCGCGACGAGCCCAGAGGACAACCTGGTTCTCAGGGTTGTCGGCCAAGACCTTGGCGAAGGTGGTGCCCCAACTGCCCGCACCCATCACGGCAATTTTTGCCATTAGTTCTTCGCTTTCTTATCGTTCTTCTTGAAGTTTCCGGTCTGAGTTTGGCCGTGATTAGCCGGATCCCAGAGCTCTTGCGGCGGCACGGTTCCGCGCAACTGAGCAACCAGCTCGGTGATTCGACGCATCACCAATTCGGTTGCCTCGTGCACCTCAGCCGGAGTTAGTTTTTTGCCTCGGTAGGCCGAAAGATCGATTTCATCGCCAACCACCAGCCGAACCGGCTTCCAGAAACCCGGGCGGAACTTGGCACCATACTGTGGCAAAACCAGCTCGCTGCCCCAGTGTGCAACCGGGTAAACCGGCACATTGGTGTCTAGAGCCAAACGAACCGCACCGGTCTTGCCGCGCATCGGCCAAAGGTCTGGGTCGCGGGTCAAAGTGCCCTCGGGGAAAATCGAGATGCAGTGACCGGCATCCAAGTATGAGTGTGCCGCGCGAAGCGGTTCGTCGTTGCGCTGACCGCCGCGATAAATCGGAATCTGCCCGGCCGCGCGAAGAACAGAACCGACTACCGGAACCTTGAACAGGCTGCCCTTGGCCAAAAAGTGCGGTGCGCGTTTCATGATCACATAGACGAAGTAAGCCATAGCCAGCGCGTCAACATTGGTCACGTGATTTGAAACCAGAACGTAAGCGCCCTTCTTCGGCAGCTTCTGTTGGCCGGTCGCGACTACCTTGAAAAGTGTGCGCACCAGCGGAATCAAAATCGAAGCGATAAGCACCAAAACGAAGTGGCGTTCGCTTGGGTTGATCTTCGGCATTCGAAGATATTCGCGATTGGTCTTCTTGGCCATACCCAGACCTATTCGCTGAAGGTGAAGTCGGCCCCGAGGTCGGTGAGCTTTTGCAAGAAGTGCTCATAACCTCGTGAGATCAGCTGAACGTTGGTGACGTTTGAGGTGCCCTTGGCGGCCAAAGCTGCAACCATGTGGCTGAAGCCGCCACGTAGGTCAGGAACACGGATGTCGGCAGCGTGCAATGGGGTCGGGCCAGAGATGACTGCTGAGTGGTTGAAGTTGCGCTGGCCAAATCGGCAAGCGGTGCCACCCAGGCACTCCTTGTAAATCTGAATCTGTGCGCCCATTTGAACTAGCGCGTCGGTGAAGCCGAAGCGGTTTTCATAGACGGTCTCGTGAATGATCGAAAGGCCCTTGGCCTGAGTCAAAGCCACCACGAGAGGCTGCTGCCAGTCGGTCATGAAACCAGGGTGCACATCGGTCTCGAGAACAACCGGCTTTAGGTCGCCACCCGGGTGCCAGAAACGAATTCCATCATCCTCGATTTCGAATGCGCCGCCAACCTTGCGATAGACGTTCAAGAACGTGGTCATGTCTTGCTGACGCGCGCCACCGACAAAGATGTTTCCGTTGGTCGCCAAAGCGGCACAAGCCCATGAAGCGGCTTCGTTGCGGTCAAAGATTGCTCGGTGCGAATAGCCCTTTAGCTCGCTGACGCCCTCGATGCGAATCACGCGATCGGTGTCAACCGAGATGATTGCGCCCATCTTTTGCAGGATGGCGATGAGGTCCATGATTTCTGGCTCAATTGCTGCACCCGAAAGTTCGGTTAGACCCTCGGCGCGCACCGCGGTCAAAAGCACCTGTTCGGTGGCTCCGACAGAAGGGTAAGGCAACTTGATCTTGGCGCCGTGCAGACCCTTAGGGGCCGACAGGCGTGTGCCGTTTTCAAGCTCTTCGATAACTGCACCGAAGTTGCGAAGCACCTCGAAGTGGAAGTCGATTGGGCGATCGCCGATGTGGCAGCCACCGAGGCCTGGGATGAACGCTTCGCCTAGACGGTGAAGCAGCGGGCCACAGAACAAAATCGGAATGCGCGATGAACCAGCGTGGGCATCGATGTCGGCCATTCGTGCCGAAGAAACTTTGGTTGGGTCAAGAGTCATTACGCCGTCTGCGGCGTGCTCGATGACCACACCGTGCAGTTGCAACAGTCGAGAAACAATCTCGACGTCGCTGATGAACGGAACATCCTTTAGAACGCTGGCTGACTCGCCAAGTAGCGCTGCAACCATGGCCTTGGTAACCAGGTTCTTAGCGCCCTTTACGTCTACTCGACCGACAAGTGGCTTGCCACCGTGAACGGTGATCTGACTCAT
>JAGNYY010000006.1 GCA_017984715.1 Rhodoluna sp. | reverse complement strand
CCGAGTCGAAAATCATTGCGCGGGCAGGAGCGTTTGGGTCACCGACCGGGTTGGGAATTGTTCCAACAATCTTGTCGAGCAGTGCATCGACACCGATTCCGGTCTTACCGGAGACACGAAGGCAATCCTCTGGGTTGCCGCCGATTAGATTGGCGAGCTCTTCTGCATACTTCTCAGGCTGTGCTGCAGGCAGGTCGATTTTGTTCAAGACCGGGATGATCTCCAGGTCGTTCTCCATAGCTAGGTAAAGGTTTGCGAGCGTCTGCGCTTCGATTCCCTGCGCCGCGTCAACCAGAAGAACAGCACCTTCACAGGCAGCCAAAGAGCGTGACACCTCATACGTGAAGTCAACGTGCCCCGGAGTGTCGATCATGTTCAGCGCATAGGTCTTACCATCAACCTCCCAAGGCATACGAACTGCCTGAGACTTGATGGTGATGCCTCGCTCGCGCTCGATATCCATGCGATCAAGGTACTGAGCGCGCATTGACCTCGCGTCAACCACACCGGTGAGCTGCAACATGCGGTCTGCCAGCGTCGACTTGCCGTGGTCGATGTGAGCAATGATGCAGAAGTTGCGAATGAATGCCGGGTCGGTCTTCGCCGGCTCTAGGCGGCGGGTTGCGCGTGGCGACAAAATAAACCTCTGTTGTTCAGGGAAAGGGACCGTAATGACGGTCTTTCTATTCTCTCACATCGGTCGGGGCTCACCGTGGGATTTGCTTGCCGAAACCGCAAAGGAACTGATAGAGTTAGAGGCTGATACGGATGGTTCACCCATTCACAATCCCAAAGTTTTGAATATGTTCCGCGCGACTGCATGAGCAGCGTGCAAACCAAGAAAGTGAAACATGGCAAACATCAAGTCACAGATCAAGCGCATTGGCACCAACCTAAAGGCAGCTGAGCGCAACAAGGCTGTTCGCAGCGAGGTCAAGACCGCAATCCGCGCATCACGCGAGGCAACCGCTTCTGGCGACAAGGCTGCTGCAACTGCCGCTCTAGCGCTTGCATCAAAGAAGCTTGACAAGGCTGTTTCAAAGGGTGTTCTACACAAGAACAACGCTGCTAACCGCAAGTCAGCTCTTGCAAAGAAGGTTTCAGCTCTCTAAATCGAGTTGTTGAAAAACCCGCTACCGATGGTGGCGGGTTTTTTTATGTCTATTTTGCTGGGATGACTCCGGGACGACCTGAATAGAAGCCAATGCCAACCTGAACAAGGGTAAGAGCTGCCAGGAGTCCGACGCTCAAGGCCCAAGAGCCCGAGGTCTCAGCGAGAAGGCCGACCACGAAAGTTCCAGTGGCGGCTAAAAGATAGCCCCAACCCTGCGCCATTGAAGACAACTGCGTGGTCTGGGCTTTAGTGGAAGCACGAGTGCTGATTATCGAGAGTGACATTGGGAATGTAGCTGCCTGCCCGACGCCAACGACAACGCAAGCAACCGTAGTCAACGAAGGGGTTTCGAATGCGGCGAGTAACAGTATGAAACCAGTCAGAGTTAGCGCGCTGGCGCCGGCAACCCACCAAGCGAGACTTTTGAACCTAGAAATAACCGTGGAAAGTATTAGCCCGGCTGGGATTCCTATTGCAGTTGCCAAACCAAGATAGCTTCCAGCTGACTCAGGTGTTTCACCTCGGGCGATGAGTAGCGTTGGGAGCCAGCCCAGAACCGAATAAAAGCCAAGGGACTGCAGCCCAAAGAAACCAACGATCGCCCACGAAATTGGCGATCGCAAAACGGCGGACCGCTCTTCGGATACAGCGCTAGCAGCTTGAGCCACATCGCCTTGTCCACCCAAAGCCTTCGGCATCCAGAACAGAACCGCCAGCAGGGCTGGCAACACCCAAAGTGCCAGAGCCGGGCGCCAGCCACCAACCAAGGCGCTGGAAGGCACCGCCACCCAGGCTGCAAAACTTGCGGAAAAGGCTAAGAGAGTCGTATAAAAACCGGTTACCAAAGGGACTCGGTTTGGAAACTCAACTCGAACGATCGTTGGCAGCAGTACATTAGCGACGGCAATTGATAGACCGGCCGCTAAAGTTCCGACGAGAAGCCCCGGATAGCCAAAAAATAATCGGAGAGAAACTGAGAGCAACAAGGCACCTAAAACCAGCAACATCGAACGGTTTACCCCGAACTTGCGGACTAGCGTCGGGCTAGCAAAGGCACCAAGGCCGAAACAGAAGACGGGGGCTGATGCAATCAGGCTGGTCTCCGCTGCCGATAAACCGAAATCGGTGATTATCTCGTGGAGCAACGGCCCGACCGAAGCCACCGGAGGTCTCAAAACGAGCGAGATGAAGAACAATGCGACAGAGCCGAGGAAACCAAAGGTCTTGGTTTTCTGGGTCACTGAGCGATTCCCTTGTTTGAGATGAGAGATATTAACTTCTCGAGTGTGAACACAGGGTCACGCTCCGCTCCTTTGGCAGCCGCGTCGGCATCCGCCAAACGTTGAATGACCAGGGCGAGCCCGTCCTCAGTCCAACCTGCCAGATCTCGCTTGGCGCGATCCATTTGCCAAGGAGCCATCCCAACGCTCGCTGCTGAAGCATTTCTGTTTCCAAAAATTTTGGCCAACTGGCGCATTTTCATCGAGATGGCAGCGACCAATGGCACTGGGTCAGCACCGGTTGCCAGGGCATGGCGCAAAAGCCCCAAGGCGTTGCCTGACTGGCCGGCTAACGCAGCATCAATGACTTTGAATGCATTGGTCTCGACTCGCCCACCGTAATACCGGTCCACGATGTCTTCTGAAATTGTCTCCGCGCTGTCTTGAAGCAGTTGCTGGCAAGCTCCAGCAAGCTCCGCAAGATCATCCGAGAAGGCATCCAAGAGAGCCTTGGCTGCACCTTGGCTAATCTTTCGATTCGCATGGGCGAATTCGGCTTGAACGAAGGCCAGTTTCTCTCCATCGCCCTTGATAGCAAGACAGGCAACTTCGGCGCAGTGGGAGTTAGCGCGAATCGCGTCAACCAACTTCTTGCCTCGAACACTTGAACCGGTATGCCTCAGAATCACGGTTGTGTCGCTGGTTGGGTTCTCGATGTAGCTGAGCCCATCCGTGATTAGGTCATCGCTACAGCGCTCAAATCCATTGATAATCACCAGACGAGGCTCAGCGAACAGCGACGGGCTAGTTATGTTCAGCAACTGCCCTGCTTGATAGTCAGAGGCATCGATTTGGTGAATCTCGAGGGCAGCATCCAGTGCCTTCAGCTGTTCTCTCAAGGAGCGAATCGCCCTGCCGGCGAAAAACTCCTCGGGCCCGGAAACAAAGACAACTGGGTGCGGTGAAGTTGCTCGCCAGTCCATCTGCTTCGCCTTACTCACAAAGACAGCCTAACCTCGACCGGATACATCGGCTTGGAGGCCATCTGATGTTGCCCTGATGGCTATCGACCCCTGCGTATCTGTGCGATAGATGGTTGCTCCAGAAAGTCGAACCATCGCCAGACTCCTATCGGTTGGGTGACCGTATTCGTTACCTGCACCCGCCGAGAACAGAGCGACTCTCGGTTTTAGGTGTTCGTACAGTTCCGGATACTGGTCTCTAGAACCGTGATGGGCAACTTTCACGATGACTGGAACATCGCCAAAACCGTCACCAAGCCAGGTTGCCGATTCGGAAGCTAGACGCATTTGCCCGCGCTCGCCCAAATCAGCTAAACCTAGAAATACCAACTCCGAGCTCGAAAACAGCATGGTGACGCTGGCATCATTAGAGTCCTCGGCTTCAGCTGCACCTTGATGAGGTGAGAGAACCTGCCATTTGTAGTCGCCGAATGTGCCGGCCAGCCCCGTTCCGGCTTTGATCATTTGCTGCGCCACGGATGACAGTTTCCGCCACGTAATTGCCGCGGCTGGGCGGTCATCCTCAAAGCTAGTGATTAGGGCCGTGTCGACCGTTCGAGCGGCAAGTGCGCCGTCTAAGCCGCCCACGTGGTCAAGATCAAAATGAGTGAGCACCAATAGGTCTATCTTCACGACCTTTAGCCTGTCTAAACATCTCTTTATGGGGCCGGGCTTTCTGCCGACATCAATCACGGCGGTCAGCCCCTTTGACCTGATAACGGTGCCGTCACCCTGCCCGACATCACATGAAACCAGAGACCAATCACGAGGTGGCCAGGCCGAGGCCTGCAACTGCTGACTAGAGCATCCGCCAATGATGGTTGCAACCAGAATTCCTACAAATAGAGCCGAAGTCGCCCGAATAGATTGATTGCTAGATCTCGTCCAGGCAACTATCAAAATAAGGATTATTACGGCTCCGAGGACCCCGAGGATTCCAGCCGGCCAGGATATGGTGGCTGCCGGCGCTTCAGCAAACAACTTTGCAGCCACCAGGATTATCCAGGTTCCAAAAGAGGCAACCCATGAGAGGAAAGCACTGATCCAAGGGGCAAACGAGGCACTTATACAAGCCAGAAGCCCCAACACCGTTATGGGCGCAACCAGCGGTTCGGCAATCAAGTTAGCCGGAACCGAATAAGTAGATAGTCCGGCCTGCAACTGCAGCAACACCGGAAGGCAAGCCAGCTGTGCCGAAATCGAAACCGCGAGAATGATGGCCAACCAGTTCGGCATATGTGTCGACATCCGTTTAGCCATTGCCGGAGCTAGTTCCAATATTCCAAGGGTAGCCAGAACAGAAAGCTGAAACCCATAATTTGAAGCCAGCCAGGGGTCAGCGACTAGCAAAATGATTACGCAAAGAGCGAGAGCCTGACTTGCACCACCACGGCGACCCAGCAGGTGCCCAAACATCACAACACTGGCCATCGTCGCGGCTCGCAGAACGCTTGGTTCTGGCCCAACTAGCAGAACATAAAAAACCAGTGCACCTATGGAAAGGAAAGTTTTGAATACCCGAGACAATGCCAGCCGACTAAGCAGTAAGTAGACCAGCCCGACCACGATCGCACAGTTAGCTCCTGACACGGCCGTTAGGTGGGTGAGCGAAACAATTTTCATGTTGTCTTCAGCGAGTAGCGATAACTTTGAGGTGTCTCCGATTGCTAAACCCGCAAGCAACCCCTCGGCATCACTGGTGACTCCGGACATGGATTCTAGAAATGCTCGGCGAATGGAAACGAATGGCCCCGAATAGTCGTCTGCCATCCAAGAATCCTCGTTGTGGCTTGGTGTTTGGACTAGCACTGAAAACCAGCCAAGTGCCAAAACTGAGATGGTCAAGAGCGCCGCGCGTTTCATGAATCGACTCCGAGCAGCGCGAACATCATTAGCCAAAGCGCAATGGCAGCGAACCAAACCATCAGAGGGTTATCTGTTTTGAGAAGCCCGAAAACAACTTGTCGCCTATGCCGCCAACATTCTTCAAATCCTCGAGTTTCTTGAAGCCCCCGTTAGCGCTTCGCCAATCAATAATTCGCCCAGCGAGAGCCGGCCCAACACCGGGCAACACCTCGAGCTCTGCCTGCGAGGCTCGATTGATCGAAATCAAGCTTGCTCCCGAGGCACCTGAGCCTGCTATTTCGTTGCTTGACTGACCTACCGCTAGAACGAACACTTGCTCACCGTCACTCAGTTGCCGCGCAAGGTTGACGCTGGCTTGATCGGCTTTGGAGAGGAACCCGCCCGAAGCAACCACGGCATCAATCAAGCGCGAGCCAACCTCTAACGAATAGATTCCGGGGTTACGAACCTGGCCAACGATGTGGACGAAGAAGTTTGGTTTTTCAATTTTCAGCGCCGAAGGGCGTGCAGTTGAGGCCAAAGTTTCTACTCTTGACTCAGCCGAAAAGGTGTTTACGACGAAAGCAGCAAGCGCAACCAACATAAGTAGGGCGATAACTAGCCGGCGACTCGGGCCGGGTTGTTTTACAAACGCTCGTACACGCGTGATTACTTCATCCATGACCAAAAAATAAGGTCACCCCGAATTAACGAGGCGACCTTATTAGTGATCTGTTGAGAAAACCCTATTTGGTTGCGATGTTGACAAGCTTTGGTGCGCGCACGATTATGTTGGCAACCTGCTTGTCACCAATCGCCTTTTTGACTGCATCCGAAGCCAAAGCAAGCTCTCGCAAGGCATCCTCGGTGATGTCGACCGGAACTTCGAACTTGTCACGAACTTTGCCATCGACCTGAGCGATCGCAACAATCGAACTTTCAACTAGAAGCGAAAGATCTGCATCAACGAGCTTCGCTAGTGCAACGCCAGGCTGGTGACCCAACTTTTGCCACATGTCCTCGGCTGTGTATGGAGCAAAGAGCGACAGCGCCTTCGCAACGGTTTCAGCCGCTTCACGAACTGCTGGGTCTGCCCCGCCGGCTGCTCCATCGATTGCCTTACGAAGCGCGTTGACAAGCTCCATGATCTTTGCGACACCGACGTTGAACTTGAAGTTCTCAATCAATGGTCCAAAATCGCGAAGGAACGAGTGAGTTGCCTTGCGAAGCTCAGCATTACCGCCAACCGCCGGGGTTCCCGGAGCAGACTTCACGTCGTTTGCTGCACGCCAGGCGCGGGCCAGGAACTTTGCCGAACCGGCAGGAGAAACATCGGCCCAGTCAATGTCTTCCTCTGGTGGGCCAGCGAACGACATGGTCAGACGAACGGCATCTACGCCGTGTTCGTCTAGCTGCTCACTGAGGGCAACGAGGTTACCTCGCGACTTCGACATCGCGCTTCCACCCATCAAAACCATTCCCTGGTTGAGCAAGCGAGTGAACGGCTCTTCAAAATCGAGGTAGCCAAGGTCGTGAAGAACCTTGGTCACGAAACGTGCGTACAGCAAGTGCAGAATTGCGTGGGTTACGCCGCCGACATACTGGTCAACAGGAGCCCACGCCTTGGCCTCATCAACCGGAAATGCAACCTCGGTTGAGTTTGGCGAGAGGAAGCGCAAGAAATACCAGGATGAATCGACAAAGGTATCCATCGTGTCGGTGTCGCGCTTGGCTGGCATTGCACACTTAGGGCAGGCTACGTTGACCCAGTCGGTCGCTCCGCCAAGTGGTGAAGTCCCCTTTGGCTTGAGGTCTAGACCTTCGGCTGAAGGGAGCAAGACGGGTAGTTGGTCAGCCGGAACAGGAACTTCTCCACACATCTCGCAGTGGATGATAGGAATCGGGGTTCCCCAGTAACGCTGGCGAGAAATCAACCAGTCTCGGAGTCGGAAATTCTTAGTCTTCCTGCCCTTGCCATCAGCCTCAAGAATCTTTGCGATCTCTTCGATTGCCGACAACTTATCAAGCCCGTTCAGCGGGCCAGAGTTGATGAGAGTGCCCGCGGCAGTAGTTGGGGCGTCACCGGTAGACGGGTCGATAGACGCACCCGTTTCATCCTTGACGTCTACAACTGTGCGAATAGGAAGGTTCATCGCCTTTGCGAACTCGAAGTCGCGCTGGTCATGAGCCGGGACAGCCATGATGGCACCGTGACCGTAGTCAGCCAGAACATAGTCAGACGCCCAAATTGGCAACTTCTCACCGTTAACCGGGTTGATTGCGAAACGACCGAGGTCAACACCAGTCTTTGGTCGGTCGGTGGCGAGGCGCTCGATATCGTTCGACTGTTTGACCATCTCAAGATACTTTGTGAATGCCCGCTGGATCTCTGGGTTTGAGTCCGCTGCAAGTTCCGCAGCAAGAGCGCTGTCGGCGGCGACCACCATAAAGGTCGCTCCAAATAGGGTGTCTGGGCGGGTTGTAAAAACGGTCACCGGTTCGGTGCGGCCCTCGATTTCAAACTCAACGTCTGCGCCGTGTGATCGGCCGATCCAGTTGCGCTGCATTGACAAAACCTTTGAAGGCCAGTTGCCCTCAAGTGTGTCTAGGTCGTCCAGTAGACGGTCAGCGTAATCGGTCACCTTGAAGTACCACTGGGTCAGGGCTTTCTTGGTAACCACGCTGTCGCAGCGCTCGCACAGGCCCTGAACAACCTGCTCATTGGCCAGCACAGTTTGGCAACTTGGGCACCAGTTGACGTTAGAGTTCTTGCGATAGGCAAGGCCCTTGTTGAAGAACTCTAGAAACAGCCACTGGTTCCACTGGTAATAAATCGGGTCTGAGGTCACCAGAACGCGGTCCCAGTCGAATGAACAGGCATAACGGCGCATGGATGACTTCTGCTGCGCGATATTGTCGTAGGTCCAACCCTTAGGGTCGAGGCCACGCTTGATTGCTGCGTTCTCGGCAGGCAAGCCAAAGCTATCCCAACCAATTGGGTGCATAACGTTGTAGCCCTTTTGGACCCAGTAGCGAGAGATCACATCACCCAACGCATACGCCTCTGCGTGCCCCATGTGCAGGTCACCAGAAGGGTATGGGAACATGTCGAGCACGTACTTCTTTGGGCGGGTGTCTCCCTTATTTCCTGAGGCAAACGGACGCAACTCATCCCATACCGGCAGCCACTTCTCTTGGATGGCGGCTACGTCGTATTCGTTTTCGGCCATTTCGGGCGCGTTTTGCTCAGTCATTTACTCGCTTTTCGTGAAATCTCTGGGTGTGAAAACCCTTAGGTAAAGGTTACCAATCAAGCCCATGGGTCTGCTGCGTTTAGGGCGGCTAGAAGCGCCCTGGCTTTCAACTTCGTTTCTTCCAACTCGGATGCCGGATCAGAGTCGATAGTGATGCCACCACCCACACCGATGCTGGCAACGCCATCCAAGAAAACAACGCTGCGGATAGTCATCGCAAACTCCGCAGCACCATCGCCAGCAAAGTAACCAACACATCCCGAATAGACGCCTCTAGGGCCTTTTTCAAAATCACGGATGAGTTCCATCGCGCGAATTTTTGGTGCTCCTGTCATTGAACCGCCGGGGAACGCCGCTTGAACCGCACTCCAGGCATCTTCGCCGTCAGCCAAAAGTCCGGTTACGGTGCTGACCAGCTGGTGCACCGTTGCATAACTTTCGATGTCAAACAACTTGGGTACGGCAACCGACCCAACCGCTGACACTCGACCAATATCGTTGCGCATCAGGTCAACAATCATGAGATTTTCGGCACGTTCTTTCAGGTCGGTTTGCAACTCAGAGGCGATCATTGAGTCCTGCTCGACCGTCACTCCGCGTGGTCGGGTTCCCTTAATCGGCTTAGAACTAACCTCACCATCGGCACTAACCTGAAGAAACTGTTCTGGCGATGAGGAAACTAGGCTTCTCGGGCCAAAACGGACGAAAGCAGAGTAGGGCGCTGGGTTACTTTCTCGCAATCGCAGAAATACATGTAGTGGATCAATGTCCGTCTCTACATCAATCTGATTTGTCAAACAAAGCTGATATACGTCTCCGGCTGCGATATGAGTTTGAACATTCTCGATTAATCGGAGGTACTCACCTGCCGAGTGACGAAGGCTTGAACTGGTTGGGCCCATAGGTTTCGGCAGACCGAGTAGATAGTTAGCGACTTGCCCACCAGATAGGCCGAGTCGGAGCAAAGCTCCATGGTGCCAGTGATCAAACGACTTTTGATTCTCGAACTGACCGACGAAATAAATCCCTTGCTTCTCGTGGTCAAAGACAATGGCGCGATCAGCTGCCATGAACGCATTTTCACCTTCGTAACTGATGAAACCAACTAAACCGGGGCGCCACTTGAACGGCAATTCGGAGTTGGGGGCGCTGTCAAAACTGGCGAGTTCGCCACGAACATCGGCGGCTTCCCCAAGCCCAGCGCCGGCGCCTAGAACAGTAAAACGTTCAGTGGGTGCAAATTCTCCATCCAGCCAAAAGGCGAATGGTTCAAGACGATAAAACTGAGCAAACACATCTGCGGGTTGAACCCAACCGCCAAGGAATGCGCTAAACAGTGGCATCTTGGCTCCTTGTGAATAGCGATTGGGATGAGATTCAATCTTCATCTAGATTAGACGCAACAGACCAGGATTCAGGAGGCAAGTGATGGACGAAACCACGCAGTTCTTCTGCTTCCGAAACGGCAACCTCGAATTGGTCACCTCGGCCCAAGAAAATGAAGTTCAACTCGAAGTTGCCGACAGCTGGCTGGTCGAAGATGGAAGAGCTCGAAGTATCGATGCGCACTTCGAGCGTTTCGCGCGCTGGGTAACCGAAATCCGACCAGAGTGCGCACCCTTCCTTCCTTTGTTTTTTGAAGCAGTCAAGGCCAAGATTCCAAGCGAAGGAAGGTGGTTTCCACGAATCGAGTTTCACGGCGAAGCAGATTCACCAAACCACTTGTTCCTTCGGCTGCGTGAAGCCCCAAGCCAACTTGGCGACATTGCGCTTTGGACTCTGCCCGAACCAGACCCTAGGCAGAACCCAGCGGTGAAAGGCCCTGATCTCAGCCTTGGAATGCAGATGCGACGCAACGCCAAAATGCATGGCGCGGATGAAGCTGTGATCACAGACGAAGACGGCTTCATCCTCGAAGGTGCACTCAGTTCTATCGTTTGGTGGCGAGGAGACACGTTGTGTTCCAGCTCGGATGACCTGCCGTGGCTGCCAAGCGTCACGCGCAACGAGGTTTTTGGCATCGCCAAACAAATGGGTTTTGAAACAAGGTCCGAACGAGTGAAACCAGCCGACCTGGTTGGGCTAGAAATCTGGGCACTCAGCTCACTACAAGGCATTCGAGTGGTGACAGATTGGGTTGACCTCGGTGGGCCGGTTGGCAAACCAACCCACTTCGATGCCTTCAGCAAACGGCTTCGATTGCTTTCTTCAGCTATTTCTTAGAAACCTTCACCAGGCGGTCGACCAGCGCTCTAAAGCGCTCCTCGTGACTGATTAGAACAACAGCGCGATCTCCTGAGCCACGTGCAACTCTAAGCAAGTCAGAAATTAGAACACCCGCAGTATCGCTGTCAACGTTTGCTGTGGGTTCATCCAAGATAAGGACCTGGAACTGCGCCAGGATGGCTCGAGCAAGCGCGAGACGCTGCGCTTCTCCTCCCGAAATCAGAACACCGCGATCACCAAGTTGCGTGTTGAGACCTTCTCTGTCGGCAAACATGGACCACAGACCAACCTGGGATAGAACTTCCTTAAGCTCCGCGTCCGACGCGCCAGGTTTGGCAAACATCAGGTTCGCCCGCACATCGCCAAGAAACACCATGGGGTTCTGTTCAACTAAACCGACAATCCGCCGAACAGCAGAAAGCTCGTAAACTCCTGCGCGTTCTCCGTCAATCAGATACTCCCCCGAACTTGGCTGGATGAGCCTAGCGAGCAGGAGTGCGACGGAGCTTTTACCTGCACCGCTCTCACCGAAAAGCATGACGCTCTCGCCTGGCCTGATTGATAAATCGAAATTCTCCAATGCGGGTTCAAGAGTTTCAGGGTAAGTGATCGACACGGAACGCAGCTCGATGGACTCGAAGCGTTCAAGCGCTCGGTCGCCTGCTTCGATCCGAAGCTCCTTCGGAACTTGACGATCGAGCAACTCGGAGACGCGCTCCGCACTTACCTCGTATTTTCGGTAAGCCGAAAACGCCGGTTGAGCAGCCTGAATAACTTCGAAAATCGCCAGCGGAAGGAGCACAAACACAGCAAGACTGGCCCCGGGCACAGACTGGCTGCTAACTGCAACCCCGCCAAACCAAGCTCCTGCAAGGACCGCCGAGGTAGAAAGCAACGTGAACAGCGAAGCGCCAAGACCATTTGAAACAGCCGATTTGGCGATGGACTTTCGAAGCTCAACCTCAATCTGATTGAATTCTGCCCGTTTCGCCTCAACCCAGCCATATGCAATGTAAACATCCAAGTTTTCCAATAAATCGAGAGTCAGGTCGGACATGCGAGCCCGCAGCGGCGCCGTGGAACGGTCGCTTTGACTTGCAAGTCTCGCGCTCACAGGAATGGCAACGAAGAATGCGGCTAGCAAAACGAGCATCAAGGCGAGACCAGCCTCTGGTAACAGAAGCCAGATGAAGAACACCGATGCAACCGACACGAAAACCGACTGCACTAATGGTGCAACCACCCGAAGCGAAAGGTTTTGCAGCTCGTCGACATCGTTGACGACTCTTGCCATGGCCTCGCCGCGACCAACCCGGGACACACCCGCTGGAATAAATGGCGCTAGCCTTTCGAAAATCTGAGGACGTCTCGAGGCCAGCATTCGGAATGCCGACTCGTGGAGCAATAGGCGCTCGAAGTACCTAAAGGCGGCTCTACCCACCGCGAACCCGCGAACCCCAACAATAGCGACGCCCAAATAGACAATTGAATTAACTTCAGCAGCCCGGGAAATTAGCCATGCGGAAGCGGCTAGCAGTGCGACTGCCGATAGCCCCTGAAGCGCGGAAACCAAGAGACCCCAACCGAAGTACTTGTCGCGTGGAAGACCGATCATTATGAGTCGCTTGAAACCCTTAGGCATTTGCGACCTCGATAACTCGATCGGCCGAATCGACAAGCAGCCTTTGGTGTGAAATCGCCACTACCGTTAGACCTCTGGCTGCGAACCCCTTTAGTGATTGCACTACTACTGAAGCCCGAGCTTCATCCAAGGCGGAAATCGGTTCGTCCAACAGAAGGTGACTGCAATTCGATTCAAGCGCTCGGTAAAAGGCGCGAGCTAGGCAAATCCGTTGAGCTTGCCCACCGGACACCGAAGCCCCGGCAACACCGACCTCATGCTCGGCAGCCAAGTCATCAAGAGCAGCAAATTCGCAGGCTGCGCGCAACATAGATTCATCGACTTTTCGACCCGGTCCGACGATGTTGGTCTTCACAGAGCCATTGAATAGCCTCGAAGCCTGCGGCATCCACGAAACTTGATCGAGTTCCAACGCATCGCTCGGTGAGTCAAAACCCAGTAGCTGTCTAAAGATTGAGGATTTGCCGACACCAGACGGGCCGACCATCACGGTTAGTTCACCAAGATTAAATTCGTATTCGCCGACGCCAGGTGCTGCACTTGATTCCGATTTCAACTCAGCCTCTTGGATGATGTCCAGAATGCCAGACGATGCCGCAACGCCTTCTGCCGAAGCATGAAAATGCGCTCCTACTTGCCTGAGCGGCAAATAGGTTTCGGGTGCAAGCAGTAAGACGAACAAGCCCACCATCAGCGTTAGTTCACCGCTCAGCAACCGCAGGCCAATCGACACGGCTATCAATGCGACAGCAAGACTGGCAATCAATTCAAGTGCGAAGCCAGATAGAAATGAAACACGCAACACCTTCATGGTGCGTTGACGATGGTCTCTACTCACGCGCTCAAGGGTGTGCGTCTGAGCGTCAACTCTTCCGAATATTTTTAGAGTGGTCAAGCCCCGCAAGACCTCAAGGAAGTGCTGCGATAACTGGGTCAATGAATCAAGCTGACGCTGCTGAATCGACTTAGTCGCCCAACCGATAAGAATCATAAAGATGGGAATCAAGGGCAATGTAACTAATAGCGTCACGCCGCTGGGTAAGTCGGTGAGCCAGATGATTGTGAGAAAAGCTGGTGTAACCATAGCTGTGTAAACCAACTGTGGCAGGTACTTGGAAAAGTATGGCTCTAGCGCATCTAACCCTGTCGTTGCGAGAAGGTTGACTTCGGCGATACTTTTCTTCGCCAGCCAAGAAGGGCCGAGCTTCTCGACTGCACCAAATAGTTTTTGTCTCAGCTCGATTTTAACGGCGGCGGCGGCTCTCGTTGCCAAGAATTCTTGGAGCCAGGCGACGAAAGCTTTGGTTACTCCTCCGATTGCCAACCAGCCAAAGCAGAAACTAACTGACTCTAGGGTCGCGTGTTCTATAAATACTTGACTCACAAAAAAGGCCAGAGACCACGAAATTGTCACCGTCGCGGCAGATCCAAGCATGGCAAGGGCGACCACGCCGGCGATGAACCAGCGGGCCGCACCTGCCTCCCGAAGGAGTCTTGAATCTATCGGTTTGATTTTGTTCCTATTGCTTTAGTGTGAACCAGCCGGAATCGACTTGCGGCTAACCCGCTTGCGGAACACCCAGTAAGTCCAGCCCTGGTAAACCAGAACAAGTGGAATCATAACCACAGCAACCCAGGTCATCACTGTGAGCGTGTACTCACTCGACGAAGCGTTCTCAATCGTGAGGCTGAACGCAGGGTCAGTGCTGGATGGGAACACATTTGGAAATAGTGCAGCAAATAGCGAACCTACTGCGGTGATGATTGTGAAGACCAGAAGCGAGAAAGAAACACCTTCGCGCTTCACGTGGTTCGCAAACAGTGCCGCAATCAACGAGAGCGCTGCAAGTGCAGTCAAAATGAAGCCAAGCACGCTGAAATGTGCAACCAGTGTCCAAACCAAGAACACGGCAGCCAAGACAGTTGTCACGACTCCCACCTTGGTTGCAAGAGCTCGTGCACGATCCTTGATGTCACCCTCGGTTTTTAAGGTGATGAACACCAAACCATGGGTGAAGAACAAAGTGAGAGTGACCAGTCCACCTAGCAACCCATACGGGTTCAATAAAGTGAACAAGGTTCCGGTGTAAATGTGGTCTTTGTTTAGAGGCACACCCTGAACAATGTTGGCAAAAGCAACGCCCCAGAGCAGCGCCGGCAAGGCCGAACCGATGACGATCATCCAGTCGAAGCGAGATTTCCACTTCTTTTCATCGGCTCCAATGGTGTGCCCCTTGCCGCGGTATTCAAAGGCCACACCACGCATGATCAAGGCTGCAAGGATGAGCAGCAGTGGTAGGTAGAAGCCACTAAATAGCGAGGCATACCACTCCGGGAACGCTGCGAAGAGGCTAGCTCCAGCGACGATAACCCAGGTCTCATTTAGATCCCACACTGGGCCGATTGAGTTGATAAGGACGCGACGGTCGGTGTCATCTTTGCCCAGGAAGGGCAAAGCCATTCCAACGCCGAAGTCGAACCCATCGAGCACGAAATAGCCGATGAACAGGAATCCGACTATGAGGAACCAAATTTCGTTGAGTTGCATTTTGTTTTCTCCTATCGGTTTCTAGTAGGCAACAGCCATTTTGTCGGCGTCTTCGGGAGCTTGTTGCTCCTCGAGACCCTTCTGAGCCGCTGCAAGTAGCAGCTTGAACTCAACCACGGCAAGCGCGCCATAAATGAGAGTGAAGACTATGAGCGAGATCAAGACATCTACGCCGTTGATTCCAGGTGAAACTGCACTGGCGGTCTTCATGAGTTTGAACACAATCCATGGCTGTCGACCCATCTCGGTGAACATCCAGCCAATAGAGATGCCGAGCACCGGCAGCGGAGCTGCCCAGATGGCAACATTCCAAACCCAGTTAGGTAGGTTGTACTGCCACTTTCGGGTCAAAACCAAGCCGGTTACAGCAACCAGCATCGATATGAGACCCAGGCCGATCATCCAGCGGAACGCCCAATAGGTGATCCAAAGCACCGGCATGTAGTTGCCAGGACCATACAGGGTCACATACTGTGCCTGCAGGTCATTCAGCCCCTCAACCGTTCCATCCATGGTGTGAGTTGACAGAAACGACAGCAGGTATGGGATGCGAATCGAGAACAGCTCACTCACGCCATCTGGAGTGCCCAGAGTGAAGATTGAGAATGAGGCATCTGCACCCGAAGCTGTGTCGTATAGCGCTTCTGCTGCTGCCATCTTCATTGGCTGAGTCTGCACCATTGCAAGTCCTAGGCCGTCACCAGTGATTACCGTGCCTATGCCACCGAGCAACACTGTCCAAAGCCCGAATCGAGTTGCGGTTCGCATCGGTTCGACAAACTGCTTGCGCTTGAGGTGATACGCGCCAACTGCGACAACCACCGCACCGGCAAACATGAACGAAGCGGTGATGGTGTGCGGGAACTGGTTGATCGCAACAACGTTGGTCAGAACAGCACCGATGTCTACCAGCTCAGCGCGGTTCTTGGCTTCGTTGATTTCGTAACCAACCGGGTTCTGCATGAATGCGTTGGCAGCAAGGATGAAGTAGGCAGAGAGCCACACTCCAAGCGCTGTCATCCAGATGGTTGCTAGGTGAACCTTCTTTGGAAGGCGATCCCAACCGAAAATCCAAAGACCGATGAAGGTAGCTTCGAAGAAGAAAGCGAGCAGACCTTCCATAGCTAGCGGTGCACCGAAGACGTCACCAACGAATCTTGAGTAGTCAGACCAGTTCATGCCGAACTGGAACTCCTGAACGATTCCGGTAACCACGCCCATGGCGAAGTTGATCAAGAAAATTTTTCCGAACAGCTTGGTTAGCTTCAGGAACTTCTCGTCATTGGTTCTGACCCACGCGGTCTGCAAAATCGCCACTAGGACGACCATGCCAATTGTGAGCGGCACAAATAAGAAGTGATAAACGGTGGTCAGACCAAACTGCCAGCGCGACAAGTCAAGCGCGCTGAGTTCGGTTAGCACTGCTGGGATAGCGGCGTGCATTTCCTTCTCTCTTTCTGAAGGAGATTTTGTTCCCCTTCAACTTAGGTCTACTCCCTTTATAACGTTTCTGCAACTTTGGGATTATTTGATTAGTTTTAGAATGCTTTTCTAACTAGTCATAATTTCACACTACTCCTCACGCGCAGGTTTCGCGCTTAAGATTGAGCCGTGAATGACATTCTGAATTGGCTTATCGAAACAGTGCAGAGCGTGTCTCCCGTGCTTCGAAACCTTCTTGCTGGCTTTGCCATCATGTGCGAAACCTCTCTTTTTATCGGCCTGATCATTCCAGGCGACACCGTCGTACTGGTTGCGTCTACCGGCGTTGTCGACATCCTTGACTTTTTCTTTTTGCTCGGTTCGGTTTTGCTTGGTTCACTGCTCGGCGAAACTATTGGTTTCTTCCTGGGGCGCTTTTTCGGCCCGCGCATTCGCAACAGCAAGTTGGGTCAGCGCTTGGGTGAGAAGAATTGGCAACTTGCCGACCGGTTTGTCGAACGACGTGGCGGAATTGCCGTCGCTATCTCCAGGTTCCTTCCAGTGCTCCATTCGCTAGTTCCTGTCGTTGCCGGCATGACCACCATGCGCTACCGCGTTTTCATTAGTTGGACGGTTGCTGCCTGTGCCGTCTGGGCAAGCGCCTACGTGAGCGTCGGCTACCTCGCGCGCAGCGCATACGAGCAAATCGCCGGCCAGCTCAAGTGGGGTGGCCTGGCCTTCGTTGCCATCATTTTGATTTTTATGATCATCGTCCACTTCGGCAAGCAGAAGCTTGAGATTGCGGCCGAGAAGATGGCTGAGGAGAAGTAGCAATGTGCGGTCGCTTTGTGGTTGCTCGCACTGTGGGCGAAATCCAGACCATTTTTGAGGCAGACGAAATCATCGGTGAGCTACCTGGCGTTTCTTATAACGTTGCTCCAACCCAGCCGATTGCCATCATTGTCGACCGCGCGTTTGAGAAGGCCCCGGATGGCTCTCCGCTGGGTGAACTAAGCCGTGAAATTCACTCTGCCCGCTGGGGGCTCGTGCCTCGTTGGTCGAAAGGGCCAGCCGAGGGTGCTCCGCTGATCAACGGTCGCATCGAGAGCCTGCTCGAAAAACCTTCATTTAAAGACTCTGTGGTTCGTCGACGCTGCGTGATTCCTGCTTCCGGCTACTACGAATGGCACGTGAATGCCGACGGCACCAAGCAGCCCTTTTATATCAATGCGGGCACGGATGGCATGTTTGCCCTTGCTGGCTTGTATGAGTGGTGGGCAGACCCAACCAAGGATGCAAAGGATCCGTCACGCTGGCTGCTTTCGGCGACCACTTTGACAAAGGCTTCTTGCCCCGAGCTCGGTCACATCCACGATCGGAACCCGGTGTTGCTTTCGCCCGACACCTTCGAGGCCTGGCTCGACCCGCACATTGAGGGCGATCAGGACCTGCTAGATGCAATTGCCATTGACTCAGACCTGGTTGCGGCCGAGGCCGAGTTTTACAAGGTTGGTGCTGAAGTTGGCCAAGTTCGAAACAACTCTGCTGAACTCATTCGCAGCATTTAGACACGCCCGAGGCTGCAGAAAACTAGCTCAAAATTTGAATGTCTGACCCTTTTCCTACACTCTTAACGTTCGAACATATGTTCGAATAATGCGAGAGGATGGCAAATGCGGCGAATGGACGAAAACGTTTCAGTTTCAATAAACCGAACCGGTGAACCGGTTGGGTTCCTGTGGCGCAATTCCACCTATCGAGTTCGAACTAAACCGATTCGCTGGTTCGCCCGCCGCGACTGGTGGCTAGAAGCTGCAAGAGTTCAACGCGGCGTGGGTGCGGGTGTTCTTGAGGTTGAGGTTTGGCGCATGGTTGCCTCCAAAACAGAAGAGCCTGACCAGAAAACTCAGTTTGAAATTCTGAACACAGCAGCCAGCACAGATGGCGAAAAAGCGATCTGGCGATTGGTCAAGGTCTACGACTAAAAGACTGGAGGAGGCATCGTGAATGGATTTACCCACTTGCACGTAGCTTCGGCATTCTCGGGTCACTACGGGGTCACCAGACCCGAAACAATGGCCGAGGCGGTTGCGGCGGCTGGCTCGAACGCACTCGCAATAACCGACCGCGATGGGCTCTATGGTTCGGTGAAACACATCGGAGCCTGTCTCAAGTTGGGCATCTCCCCCATCGTCGGCGTCGACTTGGCCATTCTCAACGAAGACGGTTCGTTCCTTGCACGGAGCGCAATACTTTCACACGGTCACGATCGCGGAGTCGGGTGGGCAAAGTTGTGCGAGATAGTCTCGGTGGCACATGCGTCACGAGCAAAGTCTGGGCAGCTGCGCAAAGACAATCAAGTCGGAATCAAACGCAGTCAGCTTGCCGAAATTCTTGGCGAAGCCGGCGGTTGCACCATCTTGATCGGCCCAGACAGCGATGTTGGCCGGGCGGTCTTAGCGGGCCCACAACAACTAGCGGCTTCGTTACTGGCGACCTGGCGAGAGGTTTTCAAATCACCGGGCGCTATCGGGGTTGAAATCGTGAGCCACCTAACCGAACCTGGCACGGCATACTCAACCGAACAAGCGCAGGGAATGCTTCGGCTGGCAGACTCACTATCTGTTCCAACGGTTCTAACCAACGCCGTGCGCTATCTCGAACCGGACGAAGCTCTAACCGCAGATGTTCTAGATTCTGCACGCCATCTAGAACCGCTTGGCTTATTTACCCCTCAACCTAACGCTCAGGCTTGGCTAAAGCCTGCAATCGCGATGCAGGCACTGGCCATCGAAATCTGCGGTGAGGCTAGCCGCGCGCTTCAACTCCTGGAAACAACCGAACGATTGGCTGACCGGTGCCGACTAGACCCGGTTAACGACTGCGCCTGGGGCAAGCCGAAGACCCCAGAGAAAAGCGCGCTGGGCATCGATGGCAACCCGTTTGAGGTGCTCTGGCAAAAAGCACATGCTGGCATTGACTATTACTACCGAAGCGCAAATGCCGCTCTACTGTCGCAGGTTCACCACCGCCTGGGTCAAGAACTAATCACCATCAACAAGCTGGGTTTCGCGACCTATTTTTTGACGGTCGCCGATGTGGCGCAGATGATTCGCGACATGAATATTCGAAGCCAGGCTCGAGGTTCAGGCGCTGGCTCGCTAACCAACTATTTATTGGGCATCAGCGGCGTTGACCCGATTGAGC